>JBJFFW010000028.1:0-1709 GCA_051892075.1 Lachnospirales bacterium | reverse complement strand
AAAAATGCCCGACAAAAAGTCGGGCAATAGTTCTAAATTTTATTAAACTGATTAATAGCACTTACAATAGCTCTTATTGAACTTTTAGCAATATTTGCACTAATACCTACACCAAAATAAACCTTTTTATGGCAATCAAATACCTGAACATAGGTAATAGCTCTTGATTTATTACCAAATTCCATAGAATGTTGTGAATAATCTACAACATCAAAGGTAATATTAAATTTATCCATTAAAATTTTACAGAAAGCATCTACAATACCATTACCACTTCCTGTAAGTTTTAATGGTTCTCCCTTATAGAAAAGGTCACATTCAAGGTCTACATTATCCTGAGTGCTGTGTTCAGTGTAAAATCTAACTGAAAGTGGCTCTTTAACATAGTATGTGTCAAGGAATAAGTTATAGATTTCATCAGGAGTAAGCTCTTTATCAAGTTCAACAGATTTCTTTGTAACAATTCCTCCAAAATCCTGCTGCATAGTCTTTGGAATATGTAAGCCATAATTACTTTCAAGAATATAAGCTACACCGCCCTTACCTGACTGAGAGTTAATTCTAATAATAGGGTCATAATTTCTTCCAACATCAAGTGGGTCAATAGGAAGATAAGGAACTTCCCATCTGTCAGGGTGGTCAATCATTCTAGCCATACCCTTCTTAATAGCGTCCTGATGAGAGCCAGAGAAGGCTGTATAAACAAGGTCGCCTGCATAAGGATGTCTAGGGTGAACAGCAAGACCTGTTGAACTTTCATAAATAGAAATACATTCATTAATATTTGTAAAATCAAGCTCTGGGTCAATACCCTGTGAAAACATATTAAGAGCTATAACCATAATATCGGCATTACCTGTTCTTTCACCGTTGCCAAATAAAGTACCTTCTACTCTGTCAGCACCTGCCATAATACCAAGCTCACTGGCAGCAACAGCACAACCTCTGTCATTATGAGGGTGAACACTAATAATCACATTTTCTCTATACTTAATATTATTGCAAACATACTCAACCTGGTCAGCATAAACATTAGGAGTAGCCATTTCAACAGTGTTTGGAAGATTAAGAATAACCTTATTATCTTCACTTGGCTGCCAAATATCCAATACGGCATTTGAAATATCTACAGCATAGTCAAGTTCAGTACCGGAGAAACTTTCAGGAGAATATTCATATAAGAAATGCTCCTTTCCATTTTCTTCAGCAAGCTCTTTTACAAGCTTTGCACCAAATTCAGCAAGCTCTATAATTTCTTCTTTAGATTTATTAAATACAACATCTCTCTGTAAAGTAGAAGTTGAGTTATAAAGATGCACAACAGCCTTGTTAACACCTTTTAAAGCCTCAAAGGTCTTTTTAATAATATGTTCTCTGCTTTGAGTAAGTACCTGAATTGTAACATCATCAGGAATTAAGTTTTGCTCAATTAAAGTACGGCAGAATAAATACTCAGTATCGCTGGCAGCAGGAAAACCTACTTCAATTTCTTTAAAACCGATTTTAACAAGATACTTGAAAAACTGAATTTTCTGTTCAAGATTCATAGGTTTTTCAAGAGCCTGATTACCATCTCTTAAATCAACACTACACCAAATAGGTGCTTTAGTAATAACATTGTTAGGCCATTTTCTTTCAGGCAGATTTACAGGTGGGAACTGTCTGTAACGATGAAAATTCATATTAATTTCTCCTTCCATATAAAAATA
>JBJFFW010000027.1:0-1711 GCA_051892075.1 Lachnospirales bacterium | reverse complement strand
GTATCATAAATAACCATAACACCTGCAAGACTTAAAATAAGCAAAAAAGCATTTGTCAGAAAGGAAATTACTGCGGCAATATTTGCAATTCTTTTTGCCTTTGTTTTTATACAGGCATCAATACACATAACAAGGCAAAATGTTGCAAGCATAATACAAATCTGTAAACCGTATGTATTTATTATATTAGAATGGCTCCAGAGTGAAACATCAACAGTATCCAGAATAAAATATCCGCCCATAAATGCCGTAAAAAAGCCAAGCCGTCCCGCATATTCTCCAAGGGTAATCTGCAACAGACAGGACGCAAGCACAACGCCCAAAAGCATAAGAGCCACAACAACTATAACAAAGCCTGTTATCCTTGACACCTTGCCGCTATTTTGCATATAGCTATCAAAAATATATGAATTACCCACATATATAGAATTAAGCAATTCATTGTAGGCATTTCCATTTCCGTATTTATGGGGATTGTCTATCCTTATTTCAACTACATCCTTATCTGTCAGCTCAGGCGAGGACCATTCAACCCACTGTCTGCAGCAGCCTGACGGTATAAGTCCCATTTCTGACCGACTGTCAATATAAGACCATTCCCCATTGACATATATATTCATATTTATATGATTAAGGTAAAATTTAAAGGGAGTTCCTTCTGCAACATCAAACCCAAAATTTCCCCTTAGTATTAAATTTCCGTCAAAGGCTGAAAGCTTTGTATTTTTGCCAAGCTCAGTCCAAGAAGCTCCGTTATCAATACTGTATTTTCCCACAAAGTCAAGTTTTGTGCGTGCTGACATTATGGCCTGACTGCTGTTTAAATATGTAACAAGCAAAACCACTGCCGCAAGTATAAAAATGGCAGTCTGTCCAATTAAAGACGGTTTTATTTTTTTCAAATTTATCACTTCCTTATGATAAGGTTAGTTTATTATCTCATTTTTTGTGGGTGTTTTCAATAATTTATGAGTTATTTTATTATATATTTTTTATTGTTCACAGTTATTATTTCTTCCTTGTAGAAGGTGTATTGCAAACTCATTTTTATAAGCTGCAATACACCTGCCATTTAACAATTTATATATTTAGATTATTGGGCAAGTATTGCTATAACATCTGTTATATCAAGGTCGCCACCGTTTACATTAGCAATTTCAATCTGCTTATCTGTAAGGGTTTCCATATTACTTAAATAACGAAGAACACAGGCTGCATCTAATTTATCTACAACACCGTCACCATTTACATCGGCTGATATAATAGGTGTAAATTTATAGCTTACTGTATATAAACCACTGTCATTATCAGTTATTTCAGCCATTGTACTATTAATATAAGAAACAAAATCATCACTTAAAATATAGCCATCTTTTGCACTAATTTTTGCACTTACTACATATTCAGTATTAGCATTAGCCACTTCATCATTTGGAGTAATTGCAAAATCACTAATTGCAAAGTTTGTGCCAAGTGGTGTCATTTCTGTAGGTAAGGCTTTGCCAACTACTGGAATTTCCAAGGTCATATCGGCTCTTGATAATTTTTTTAGATAATTAGCAGTAATTGTTACATCCTTTTCAGGCATTGTAAATGTAGATATTACAATCTTGCTTGCATCTGTTCTTTCTGCTGTAATTTCAACATCATCACTAAGCCAGCCATCAAATACCATACCATCTCTTATTTCAGACTTAATTGTAACTGTATC
>JBJFFW010000026.1:0-7492 GCA_051892075.1 Lachnospirales bacterium | reverse complement strand
ACACTAAAGATGGGTGTCGCAAAATTACGACACCCAATTTTATTGATTGGAGTGTGTTTATGTCATTATTTAACTGGTTTATGGAAACGGCATACCTTATGCTTGAAGGCTTTAAACTTACAATAGAGCTTTTTATAATAACCATTGTTTTTTCAATTCCTCTTGGTCTTGTACTTTGTTTTTTAAAACTTTCAAATGAAAAGGCAATAAAGTTTAGTCAGATTTTTAAACTTGTGGGAGGAAATAAAAAAGTAAAAGGAGAAATTCCTTCAGGAAGTCCTAATATTGTAAAATCTTTTTTTCTTGATTTATTAAGCCTTGTTGTAAATGGCTTTATTACTCTTATGAGAGGCACTCCTTTGCTTTTGCAGATTTTCTTTGTATATTATGGTTTGCCTTATGTGCCTGTTATAGGAAAATATCTTGTATTTGACAGATTTAGTGCAGGTGCTGTTGCCTTTGCCTTAAATTATGCTGCTTATTATGCTGAAATTTTCAGAGGAGGACTTCTCGCAGTAGATAAGGGACAATATGAAGCCAGCAAAGTTTTAGGTCTTACAAACCTTCAAACTAAAATTAAAATAGTTATGCCACAGATGTTTAGAATTGCCCTTCCAAGTGTTTCAAATGAAACCATAATACTTTTAAAAGATACGGCACTTGTAACAGCAATAGGTCTTACTGACCTTTTAAAGGTTACAAAGGATATTGTAAACAGAACTACAGATATTGGAGCTTTTGCTATAGCTGCTATTTTCTACTTAGTTATAAGCTATATTCTTACATTAATATTTAAAGCTCTTGAAAAGAAATTTTCATTCTAAGGAGGTTTAATATGGCTATAATAAAAGTTAACAATCTTAAAAAAAGTTTTGGAGAACTTGAAGTTTTAAAAGATATAAGCCTTGAAGTTAATAAAGGTGATGTTATTGCAATTTTAGGTCCTTCAGGTTCAGGAAAATCCACATTTTTAAGAAGTCTTATTGACCTTGAAAGTGTAGATGGAGGAGATATAATTATTGAGGGAGAATACCTTTGTAAAAATGGTGTTTATCCAAAGGAAAAAAACATAAGAAAAATTATTTCAAAAATGGGTATGGTTTTTCAGCATTTTAATCTTTTCCCACATATGTCAATAAGAAAAAATCTTACCTTAGCTCCGGAACTTAACAAACAGGATAAAAAAGAAAATATTAATAAACAGGCTGAAATTATACTTGATAAGGTTGGTGTTTTAGATAAAATAGATGCTTATCCAAGCACTTTATCAGGAGGACAAAAACAAAGAGTGGCAATAGCAAGAGCTTTAATGAGAAATCCTGATATTATATTATTTGATGAGCCAACTTCTGCCCTTGACCCTGAGCTTACAGGAGAGGTGCTTAAAGTAATAAGAGATTTGGCTAATGAGGGAAATACTATGTTAATAGTTACCCACGAAATAAATTTTGCCTATGAAGTAGCAAGTAAAATTTTGTTTCTTGATAATGGCTATGTTGCCGATTTTGATACACCTGAAAGGGTTTTGAAAAATCCTAAAACAGAAAGAATTGCAGCCTTTATTAAAAAGGTTAATGAAAAAAATTAAAAATAAAACAGACTCATTCCAAAAGGTTTGAGTCTGTTTTTTTATCAGTCTTTACTCATAATAACAATTAAATATCCCTCTTTAACACTTACACTTGCAGTGTCATCAGTCATAACATTACTTACACCTAGAGAACTTCCCATTCTCATTGTCTTATTAAAAAGAGAATATTCAAGATTTTTTGTAGTAACACCTGTTACCTCTGTAGTTAAAGGAATAAGGGAAACAGTTTGTCCCACACTTCCTTTAATATCAATACTGTCCTTAACAAGGGTTATAATGTTGTGTTCATCTACAAGACAGGCTTTAACTCCCCTTGTAATAGGATTTACAAGAATATGTAAATTAGCAAGACTATGGTCAAATCTACAGCCAAGACCACCTAAAATATAAATTTCATCAGAACCTTTTTCAAGAGCTAAATTAATTCCAATTTCCATATCTGTTAAATCTTTTTTTCTGGGATAGACAATTCTCTCTACACCAAGTTCTTCAAAAAATATTTTATCCCTTTCTTTAACAGAATCAAAATCCCCTACTACAATATCAGGCACAATCATCATTTTTCTACAATGATTAAGTCCACCGTCACAGGCAATAACATAGGCATTATCAAAATATTCCCTTACAATGTCATAATCTTCAATTACACCATTGCCTATTACTATAGTTTTCATATTTCACCCTAGCCTTCCATAATTTCCATAAAGGATTTAATTTCCTTAGCCTTATCAGCCTTTCCAAAAATGGCAGAACCCGCAACAATAACATTTGCACCGCTATCTATAACCTTTTTAAGATTATCTGTACCGACACCACCGTCAATTTCAATATCATAATTTAAGCCATTATCAATTTTGTATTTATAAAGACCCTTTACATTTTCAAGGGTAGACTCAATAAAGCTCTGACCGCCAAACCCAGGTTCAACACTCATTACTAAAAACATATCAACATATTCTGCAAACTCTAATACATCTTTATAAGATGTTTTTGGCTTAATTGTAAGGGCAGGCTTTTTGCCAAGAGCCTTAATTTTTTCAAGAGTAGGAATAATATTTTCCTTTTCTGTAGATTCGTAGTGAATATTAATAATATCAGCTCCTGCATTAGCAAAGGCTTCAATATATCTTTCAGGCTTAATAATCATAAGGTGAACATCAAGTACAAGGTCTGTTTCTTTTCTAATACTTTTAACAACAGGCACACCTATTGAAATATTTGGCACAAATACACCGTCCATAACATCAATATGAAGGTATGGTACATTATTTTCCTCACAAATTTTAATTTCATCAGCAAGTCTTGTAAAATCTGCTGAAAGAATTGAAGGTGAAAGTATATTCATTTTGTTTATCTCCTTTTTTTAAACTCGTCATACAAGTTTTTGTATCTTTCGTATCTTTCTAATGGAATACCATTATCAATGTGATTTTTAATATTACAATCAGGCTCATTTATATGAACACAATCATTATAAAAACAAGAATTATCAAGATAAGGCTTAAATTCTCTAAAAAAATTAGGTAAATCTTCAATTTTTACAAAATCAAGGCTCAAAGAGGTAAATCCCGGAGAGTCTACAATAAAAGTATCTTCAAAAGCCTCTAAAAGCTCAACTTCTCTTGTAGTGTGTTTTCCTCTTTCTATTTTTCTGCTTATTTCCCCAGTTGCCCTGTTGCTTTGAGGAATTAAAGAATTTATAAGACTTGACTTTCCAACTCCCGAAGGACCTGCAAAAACTGCAACTCCACCTTTTATGCTTTCCTTTATTTCCTCTATTCCACTACCTTCTATGGCAGATGAAAAAATAAGTTTATAAGAAGAATAAACCCTTTTTAAATAATCTATCTTTTCATTACTTGCCAAGTCTGATTTATTAATGCAAATAATAATATTGGGTATTTTCTGATATTCAGCAAGTATTAAAAACTTATCAAGCAAATCATAATTAATATCAGGAGATGCCGCCGCAAAGGTAATAATAGCCGTATCAATATTAGTAACTCTTGGTCTTATTAAATAATTTTTTCTTGGCTGTATTTTATCAATAGCACCTTTTTTGTTATTTTCATCTAAAATTGTAAATTCCACAAAATCTCCCACTGTAGGCACAATTTTAGCCTTTCTAAATTTTCCCCTTGCACTACATTCATAAACACAGCCATAGGCGGCTATATAATATAAGCCGCCTACACCTTTTATAATTCTTCCTATATTCATTCTAAACCTCTTATTTGGCTTGTGTAGAAATTAAGTTATCATTAATATAAACTTTATACTCTGTTTTATCTGTAATTTCATCATTTACAGAAAACGGAAAATCACTAATTGCATATTTTTGATTAACAATAACCTTTTCACCCTGACTATCCTTTGCAACAACCTTAACACTATAAACATCAGAACCGTCATTATTATAGCTGTTGTTATTAAAATCAGGATTGACATCAACACTTACACTCTTTTTAACAGGATTGTTATTATCAATACTTGGTATTGGTGCATTTGTTGTACCCTCATGATTTTCCTGTGTATCATCAATATCAACAATAGGAGGAGCACTTGTTACAAGCTCTGTTTGAGCTTGAGTAGTGTTTGACTCACCCTTACTTACAGTAAGAGTAACTGTACTTCCTACACCAATTATAGTACCTTCTTCTATACCTTGGTCAATAATTCTGTCTTTTTCAACTGAATCACTGTAGCCGTCTATAAATTTTGCAACAAGTCCCAGTTCTTTAAGAATTTCCTCTGCCTCATCTCTTGTTTTATTAACAAGGTCAGGCATTTCAACTTCTTCATTTACATCACCCTGACTTACCTCAACATTTACAGAAGAATTAACAGCAACCATATCTCCTCCCTCTGGGTCTTGAGATAGGATAGTACCTGCAGGTTTATCACTTGGAACATATTTAACATCACCAAAGCTTAACTTATTTTTAATAAGTTCTTCTTCAGCCTTTGACTTAGTCATATTTACTATATCAGGCACTAAAATAGCATTTTCTCCTACACTTATACTAAGGATAATACTTGTGCCTTTTTCAACTCTATCTCCTGCTTCAATACTTTGCTCTACAACTTCACCTGCTTCAGCCTCAGCCTTGTAAACCTGTTCAAATTCCACAATAAGACCTTTTTTCTCAGCCTTACTAGCAGCATTGTCATAATCAAGTCCTACAAAATCAGGTACTTTCACAGTATTTCCACTTAAAGTGCCATTTACTGCAAGAACGCCTATACCAAGTAAACAAATAAGCACAAAACCTGCTATTATAGCAGAAATTATAATATTTTTTTCTCTCTTTTTTTCTTTTATTTCTTCCTCATCATCATAATCCACTACAGGTTTTTTCTTATACATAACAGTTTTACTTGTGTTATCATCTTTATGCTTTACTGAACCCTGTTCTTTAAGTACAGATAAACCTATTACACTTCTTAAATCCTGAATAAGTGTATCAACAGACTGATATCTGTTTCTAGGCTCTTTTGCAGTACATTTTTTAATAACAGCAATAAGAGCATCTGAAATTTGTGGATTAATCTCTTTAATACTAGGAAGTGGTGATTTAAGATGTTTCATAGCTAAGGCAACAGGAGTATCTCCGTCAAAAGGCTGTTCTCCCGTAACCATTTCATACATTACAATACCAAGAGAATAAATATCACTTCTGGCATCAGCCTTTTCTCCCTTTGCCTGTTCAGGAGAAAAATAATGGACACTTCCCATATTATCTGTAGGAGATGTAGCAGAATTTACAGCTTGGGCAATACCAAAATCAGTAACTTTAACTGTTCCCTCTCCTCCAACATTTGTAATAAGTATATTTTCAGGCTTAATATCTCTATGGACAATATTATGTTTGTGGGCGTGTTTTAATCCTAGTGCAATTTGAACTGCTATTCCAACAGTTTCCTCATCAGTAAAAGGAGCTTTTGAGCAAATAAGGTCCTTTAAAGTAAAACCCTCCACATATTCCATAACAATATAATTTATATTGCCTTCATTTCCAACATCATATACATTTACAATATTATGATTTGCAAGTTGAGCCGCTGCCCTTGCCTCTGTTGCAAATCTCATTATAAAATCTTCATCATCAACATAAACTTCTTTTAAAACCTTAAAAGTAACATCTCTGTCAAGCTTTTCATCAGTTGCCTTATAGACAATAGCCATACCACCGACTCCAAGCTGTTCAATAATTCTATATCTTCCGCTTATAAGTGTTCCGGGTTTAAGTACCAATTACTCCACCCCCTTAGTGTCTATGACAATAACGGTAATATTATCAAGTCCACCGTTTTCATTAGCCTTTTCCACAAGCCTGTTAACCTTTTGTTCAACAGTTAAAACTCCATCATCAGCTATTTCCAAAATAGTGCCGTTATCAACCATATTTGTAAGTCCGTCACTGCACATTACAATAATATCCCCAGGTGCTATTGAACAAATTATTCCATCAGCAATAACAGTTGGCTCTGAACCTACAGCTCTTGTAATAGAGTGTCTGTCAGGGTGAATTTCAGCCTGTTCCTTTGTAATTCTTCCCATTCTTAAAAGCTCTGCCACATAAGAATGGTCATTAGTAATCTGGGTAATTTCAAACTTTGAAATTTTATATAATCTACAGTCTCCAACATGAGCAATATAACAATTATTATTTGCTATTGTGCAAGCCAAAAAAGTCGTACCCATATTAGAATACTCCTCATGCTCAACTCTCATATTATTTACAACACTGTTAGCGTGATTTATTCCACCTATTAAAATATCAAGTATTTCATCATCTTTGCTTTTAGAAGCCTCAATATATTCCTCAAAGCACTCAATAGCAACTGTACTTGCAACATTACCTGCCTTATGTCCACCCATACCATCGGCAATGGCATAAACATTTGGAAGCTGACCTATAGGAGAGTTTGAAACCATCATACTGTCTTCATTTTTAAGTCTGCATCTGCCAATGTCGCTTTTTCCTAAACCTAACACTAACTGACACCTCCAGTTCTATAGCTTTTTCTAAGCTGACCACAGGCAGCATTTATATCACTGCCAAGTCTTCTTCTGATTGTAGTTTCTATACCTTTTGATTTCAATAGTTCTGCAAAATTCTTAATATTTTTTTCAGAACTTCTTGTAAAATTATTTTCCTTAACATCATTTACAGGTATTAAATTTATGTGACACAAAGAATGTTTAAGCCTGTCTGCAAGCTCCAAAGCATTTTCCTTAGAGTCATTTACTCCCTGTATTAAAGCATATTCATAAGTTACTCGCCTGCCTGTAGTATCGGCATAATCCTTAGCAGCTTTAATAAGATTTTCAATACTGTATTTATTTGCTACAGGCATTGTCTTTTTCCTTATTTCATCATTAGGGGCATGAAGTGAGATTGCAAGGGTTATTTGAAGTTTTAACTTTGATAGTTCATATATTTTATCTACTAAACCACAGGTAGATACTGTAATATGTCTTAACCCTATTTCCTGTCCCTCTTTGTCATTTATAATACTTAAAAATTTTATAAGATTATCATAATTATCCAAAGGCTCTCCACTGCCCATAATAACAATATTTGAAATTCTTTCTCCCGTATCTCTTTCTATTTCATAAATCTGTTCAGCCATTTCTCCTGCTAAAAGATTTCTGTCAAGTCCGTCAACAGTTGAAGCACAAAATTTGCAGCCCATTCTGCACCCTGCCTGAGAAGAAATACACACAGAATTTCCATATTCATATTTCATAAATACACTTTCTATATAAATTCCATCTCCAAGGTCAAAGAGATATTTTATTGTGCCGTCTTCATTTGATTTAAGCTTTTTTACAATATTAAGGTGAGATAAAGAGTAATTTTCTTTAAGTTTTTCTCTTAAATCCTTTGAAATATT
>JBJFFW010000025.1:0-7521 GCA_051892075.1 Lachnospirales bacterium | reverse complement strand
TAGAGTGTAAACTAATTAAGGTGTAAAGACCAATACAAGAGTCTTTACACCTATTTTTCTTTAATGACAGCATTTTTTACTATTACCTATTACCTGTTATCTTTTAAAGTATATAAAGTATTATGGCAAAAAAATGAGCCACACTTCCCAAAATCACAAAAACATGAAAAACACAATGAGCATATTTTTTATCATAGCTATAAATAACAGCCCCTATTGTATACATCAAGCCTCCCACTAAAAACCATATTATACCCCCAAGTCCAACAGCAGCATACAAGGCTTTAAAGCAAAAGACAACACACCAGCCCATACCTATGTAACAAACCATAGAAAATTTATTAAATTTTTCAAGGTCAATGGCAGTTAAAGTTGTAGCAAGGGCAGTTAAAGCCCAAATAACGCCAAACAAAACCCAGCCTAAAGCCGTATTTTGTTCTCTTATGGCACACAAGGCAACAGGCATATAACTACCTGCAATCATAAAATAAATAGTACAATGGTCAATAACCTGAAATACCTTTTTAGCAGTACCCTTTCTAAGTCCATGATAAATACTTGACATAGTATAAAGGCATATCATACACACACCATAAATACATGAGGCAACTACACCATAGCCATTTCCATGAATTGCAGCTATAACAATACAAATAACAAGGGCAGCAACACTTAAAGCTCCCCCTACAATATGGGAAACGAAGTTAAAAATCTCCTCACCCTTGGAATAATTAGGCAGCTCTCTGTCAGCTAATTTTGTTCTATTCATAAAACACTCTCCCAAAACAAAAAGACAGAACCCAGTTAAAAGCCCTGTCTTTTAAAATTAATTTATTATCTTCTTCTTAAAAAAGTAGGAATTTGAAGCTCATTTGGTGCAACATCTTCCTCCTCAGTATCTGCACTAGGAGTAAATACTTTCTTGCTGAAATTATACTCTAAATTCTGTGCCGGTGCAGGAGTTGGATTTACCTCAGGCTGTGGCTGTGGAGCAGGCTTTTCCTGAACCTTTTTAGGAGCAGCCTTTTCGCTCTTATCAATAAGTCCTGTAGCAATAACTGTTACTACAACATCACCGCCAAGGTCATTATTAATGGCAGTACCAAAAATAAATTCAGCTTCAGGGTCAAGAGCTGAAGAAATAAGCTCAGCAGCAGCAGATGCCTCAAGAATATTAAGGTCAGGGCCACTTGTGAAGTTAACAATAACACTCTTAGCACCATCAATAGATGTTTCAAGAAGTGGAGAGCTAATAGCCTTCTTAGCAGCTTCTTCAATATTTTCGTCCTGTCCGATACCAAAGTGAGCAAGACCTTGGTCACGCATAACTGTACATACATCGGCAAAGTCAAGGTTGATTTCACCAGGCTTAGTAATAAGGTCAGAAATACCTGTAACACCCTGTCTTAACACATTATCAGCCATTTTAAAGGCATCTCTCATAGTTGTTGACTTATCAGCAGTTTCAATAAGCTTCTGATTAGGAATAACAATTAAAGTATCAACATTTTTTCTTAAATTTTCAATACCCTCAAGGGCAAACTTCATTCTCTTAGGTCCTTCAAACTTAAAAGGCTTAGTTACAACAGCCACAGTAAGAATACCCATTTCCTTAGCAATTCTTGCAACTGTAGGAGCAGCACCTGTACCTGTACCACCGCCCATACCTGCAGTAATAAATGCCATATCTACTCCTTCAAGAGCATTTGAAATTTCATTTGCTGACTCCTCAGCAGCCTTTGCACCAACCTCTGGTCTGCCACCGGCACCTAAACCCTTAGTAAGCTTAGCACCAATTTTAATCTGTCTTTTAGCAGCAGAAGTTGCCAAAGCTGTACTATCAGTATTTACAGCTATAAAATCAATAAAATCAGTATTAGTCTGAATCATTCTGTTAACGGCATTACATCCGCCGCCACCTACACCTAAAACAACAATCTTAGCCACATCATTACTGAAATCGGCAGCACCATTATTGCTATTATTAACTACTTCAATCACAATTAGTCCCTCCTATGTATTTGAAAACTAAATAGTCTATAAATCATAAATCAATATCTTTACAATTAACCTATCTTACATTTTATAATGTTTTTAATGATTTTGCAAGTATATTTTATTAATTTTTTATTATATTTGCAATTTTTTTATTATTAACTGAAATTTATGTTAAATATTCAAAGGTAGCATTATCTCCCGTAAGATTTAACTTGCCTGCATAATTTGTATCAAGCTGTTTTAAAACCTCAACTAACATTAAAAGTTTTCTGTTGGCATCATCTAAATTGCCAAGCTCTACATCAACCTTATTAATATACAGATGAACATCTTGAGAATTTGTAACATCTACTCTTACTACCTCAGTTAAAAGATTATATTTTTCAAAAAGCTTTGCCAGCTCTACCATTGTAGTAAAGGCTTGAGAGTTATCAACCTTTAAAATTTCACCAACAGTAAAACTGTCAAAATGAAGTCCCTCTACAACAGGAAGCTGTTTTGTAATATCTTTTTGAGTATCAAGTACAAGTCCGTCTTCATTAATAAAAAGATAACTTCCCATATAAGGCACATAACCTCTTAATTTGTATTCTTCTACATTTACAATTACCTTATTAGGCAAAGACCTTGAAACAGAAACTTCTTTAATATAATGGCTTTTTCTTATTTCATTTTCACACTTTGAGGTACTAAAACTAAAAATATTTTCCCCCTCACTTGTTGTAAGCATACCTTTAACCTGTTCTTCAGATAAATTATCAAGACCTGACACTTCAATTTTTTCTATATCAAAATATGGCAGCTTAAAAATTAAAAACCAAAACAAGGCAAAAACTGCCAAAACAATTAAAACTTCTGCAATAACCTTTTTCATTAGCATACCTCCCTATATCAATAATAATATTTTGGGAGAATAATGTCAACAAAAAAATGCCGACAACCTATATAAACCTATTAAAACAATAATAAAACCTGAGAGAATTGACATTGTTTTTTCAGGAATTTTTAAATAGCATTTATTTCCAAAAAAAATGCCTATAACTATAAAAATAATTTGAAAAGTTATAATTGCAACAGGAAGTAATTTTGTATTAAAACTTGTAATTGCAGAGCCTATAACTAAGGCGGCAGAATCTATACTTAATATAAATCCTGTAATAACAGCCTCATAAGGCTCAATATTTTTTGACTTATTTTTATCTACCCTTTCAGGATTATCCAAAACTCCTTTAATATCTTTATTATCATCAGAACATAACCACATTCCAACTCCAATTAATATAAGACTTCCTACTAAATCACCAAATTTTACAACATTACATATTATACTTCCCAAAATTTCAGATAAAATTAAAACCACAAAAGCCGTCAAAGTAATTAATAAAAGAGATGAACCCTTTATTTTTATTCCCTTTGCTCCAAAGGCTATTCCAAAAAACAGTGCATCAAAACTCATTAAAGCAGACATTATAATTATAACTATTAATGACATATTTATAACCCCAATTTATATATAATTATTTTATTCAAAAGTAATAAATATGAGCAAGTCCACATAAGTATTAAATTAAGGGGAGGTATAAATATGAAATATTATTCTCAAAATATAAGACAAGTAATAAAAGACCTTAAAACTTCTGTAAATCTTGGCTTAACGGAAAAGGAAGCCTTAAAAAGATTAGAAATTTATGGTAAAAACGAAATTAACCATAGCAAAAGAAAAAATATTGTAATTAAATTTCTGGAACAATTTAAAGATTTTATGGTAATTATTTTAATAATTGCAGCACTAATAAGTTTTTTTGCTGAAATTTACAGTGGGGGAAAAAATTTTACCGACAGCCTTGTAATACTTATTATAGTTGTATTTAATGCCCTAATGGGGCTTATTCAGGAAACAAAAGCTGACAAGGCAATAGATGCCCTTAAAAATATGACAAAACCCCACTCTATTGTATTAAGAGATGGAGAGGAAAAAGAAATTAGCACAAGCCTTTTAACTGTAGGAGATATTATAATTTTAAAAAGCGGAAACCAAGTGCCTGCCGATTGCAGAATAATTGAGGCTGTATCCCTTTTAAGTGAAGAAAGTGCCTTAACGGGAGAATCTGGAAGTGTTGAAAAAGATGAGAGTGTGTTAAACGAAAACACTCCTTTAGCTGAAAGAAAAAACTCTCTTTATATGGGTACAAATATAGTTCAGGGAAGATGCAAGGCTGTAGTAACAGCCATTGGAGATAAGACGGAAATGGGAGAAATAGCAAAAATGATTAAATTTTCTCCTGTTACAGATACTCCTTTGCAAATTAAACTTAATGACTTAGGAAAATATTTAGGTGTGGGAGCTTTACTTATTTGTCTTATTATTTTTGGAATAGGTGTTATAAGACATATACCTGTATTTTCAATGTTTATGGAGTCAGTAAGTCTTGCTGTAGCGGCAATTCCCGAGGGTTTGCCTGCTGTTGTTACGGTAATGCTTGCTATTGGAGTAAGTAAAATGGCTGAAAAGCGTGCCATTGTAAAATCCCTCCCCTCTGTTGAAGCCTTGGGAAATACAACCATAATATGCAGTGATAAAACAGGCACTTTAACAGAAAATAAAATGACAGTTACAAATATTTTAGGAAATGAGGACACTTTAAAACTAGCCTGCCTTTGCTGTGATGCTGATTTAGAAAAGGGAGAGCCTACAGAAATGGCAATAGTTATGGCAGCCTTTGAAAAGAAAATTAATAAAAAAGAAGTAGAATATGAAATGCCAAGAGTTTATGAAATTCCATTTAATTCTTCAAGAAAACTTATGACAACAGTACATATTTTTAAAAAAGACTATTTGGCAATTACAAAAGGTGCTTGTGAAAATGTACTTGAATTATGTAAAATTTCAAAAAGCAAAAAATCAGAAATTTTATCTCAAAACAATGATTTAGCTAAAAAAGGATTAAGAGTAATAGCCGTAGCTAAAAAAGAATGTTCTGAAATTATGAAAAAAGAAAGGGATATGACTTTTTTAGGCTTAATTGCCATGGAAGATAAACCAAGAGAGGGTGTTAAAAATTCCATAGAAATTTGCAAAAACGCAGGAATTAGAACCATAATGATAACAGGAGATAATCCTCTCACAGCTAAGGCTATTGGAAATAAAATAGGCATAGTATCCGAGGCTTTAACAGGAAATGACTTGGATAATTTACACGATGAAGAATTTGAAAAGGTAATGGAGTCTACAAGTATTTTTGCAAGAGTTTCACCAAGACATAAACTAAAAATAGTAAGCTTTTTTCAAAATAAAGGCGAAGTTGTTGCAATGACAGGAGATGGAATAAATGATGCTCCTGCACTAAAAAAGGCTGACATTGGCTGTGCTATGGGAAAAGGTGGAACAGAGGTTGCAAGAGAAGCAAGCGACATTGTTCTTGCCGATGATAATTTTAACACTATTGTTATGGCTATTAAACAGGGCAGAATTATATTTGAAAATATAAAAAAATCTATTCACTTCCTGTTGTCCTCTAACATTGGTGAACTTATAGCCATATTTTCCTCAGTTGCCATAGGCTTTGCACCACCTCTTGTGCCTGTGCAATTATTATGGGTAAATCTTGTTACAGACAGCTTTCCTGCTATAGCCTTGGGA
This sequence comes from Lachnospirales bacterium, assembly GCA_051892075.1. GTDB lineage: Bacteria > Bacillota > Clostridia > Lachnospirales > CAG-274 > HGM11788. The sequence continues at coordinate 1,883 of JBJFFW010000025.1, read as the reverse complement.
CTAGATGAATGTGATGATGATATTATGATTGGCAAAAGAAATTCAAAAAGCTTTTTAAATAAAAAAGAGGGAATAAAAATTGGTCTTGAGGGAGCAATGATTGGTATGTTATCCCTTGTTGCCTATGGAATAGGAAAGGTACTTTTTAAAGACATAACTTTAGGAAGAACAATGGCTTTTTGTGTTTTAAGTATATCACAGCTTATTCATGCTTTTAATATGAGAAGTGAAAAATCACTCCTTGAAATTGATATTATGTCAAACCCTTATGTTATAGGTGCTTTTATACTTGGAACTTTTCTTCAGATAGTTGTTGTCCATACTCCTCTATGCTTTCTTTTTCAGACAACACCTCTTTCTGCATCTCATTGGCTGATAGTTATGGCTTTAAGTGTTGTGCCTATAATTGTTTGCGAACTTGAGAAAAGGTGTATTTGAAAGGACTTGTTATAAGATATTGAATTTATAATAATCCTTAAAATTTTAGGCACAATATCTTTATATGAAATCTTTATTAATTAACATAAGTTTCTTAATATTTAAAGATTTTATTGACAATTTTTTATAATAAATATATAATTATATTGTAAAAGATGTATCCTTTTACTATAAAATCTTTTAATTGGAGGTGGTTTTATGGCAACAAAGAGTATGTTAAAAGATATTGAGATTAAAAATAAAAATTTGGGTTCCAGTTTTGCCCATGCTCTTGATGCTGCATTGGCAAATTCTGCAAATGTAAAAAACAATGAACCAATGAAAAGAGAATGTATGGAACTTACAGGAGCAGATGTAAAAAATTTTTTTAGTTTTTAGTACAGAAGATATATGAAAGATTTAAAAATTAACGCAAAATTTATTGAAATAAATCTAAATGAATTGCTGTTAAATTTAGGAGAGGATAGAACAAAAAATATCCTCTCCTCTTTTGAGTGTCCTCTTAATAAAGATGTAGAAAGATTTTTAAAGGAAAAAGCAATCGAATTTTCAAAACAAGGTATATCCCGTACACACCTTGTATATTGGTATTCCAATTCAGATAAATGGGGAGAGGAAAAAGAATTAGTTGGCTATTATGCTATTGCACATAGGAGCTTGATAATTCATAAAAGCGCTGTTTCAAATGGAATGTGGAAAAAAATAATTAAACATGGCAAAGTAGATGCTAAAGATGGAAAATGTATCTTCTCCGCACTTTTAATAGGACAGTTAGGAAAAAATTTTGCTAATGGCAACAACTACTTAATTGAAGGAAATGAACTTTTAGAATTAGCTTTAAACAAAATTAGAGCTGTACAAAATGAAATCGGCGGCAAAATTACATATTTAGAATGTGAAGATAATGAGAAACTTATAGAATTTTATGAAAACAATGGCTTTACTTCCTTTGGCAAAAGAGCATTAGACGGTGATGAAACAGATATAAAAGGTGAACATTTAATTCAGTTATTGCAATATCTTAAAGGATAAATTTATAAAAAAAAGGCTCAAACTACAATAGCTTGAGCCGTTTTTACTATGAGGAAATATATGAAAAAAACAATTACTCGTATCTTAAAGCTTCAATAGGGTCAAGTTTAGCAGCCTTTCTTGCAGGATACACACCAAAAATTATACCTATTGCACTTGAAATTACAACAGCAATTACAATAGAAGAAAGGGAAACGGCACTTTCCATATCCATAATTTTTCCTATTCCCCAACCGGAGAAGCAACCTAAAATTATTCCAAGTATACCTCCCATAAATGTTAAAATTATAGCCTCAACTACAAACTGAAACATAATATCTCTGTTTCTAGCACCTATAGATTTTCTAATACCAATTTCTCTTGTTCTTTCAGTTACAGTTACCATCATTATATTCATAACACCAATACCACCA
>JBJFFW010000024.1:0-7583 GCA_051892075.1 Lachnospirales bacterium | reverse complement strand
CTTGATTATTTAATTTTACTTCTGTATACTATTTAACTAGTGGAAAGGAGTGAAAATATGAATAATTTTAAGGAATATGTTTTTAATCACAAATATCATTTGTTTGCCGGTATTATGGTTATAATTATTGCAGTAATTATACTTGTGGCGTCAAATACTCATGGTAATACAGATTTTGATTATAACGAAGGTGATGACACAACAGATTATGCAACTGAATATACTACATATTATGAAGATACAACTGAAACAACAACAGTATCTTTAGCTGTTAAGTGTCATTACAATGCAGATGGAAAGCTTTACGGGGAAAAGGGTAAATTTAGTGGTTTATGGCCACAGCTTGAACAGGCGGCAAAGTCAAGTAATGAGCAGTATATTAAGGACCTTATGGTGTATGTAGGTGACAATACAGAGCTTAAAAAGAGTGATTATGAAGAAGATAAGTTTACAAAAATAAATGGTTATGGCACTGTTCATTGGAGTCAAAGTGGACATAAGTGGCCTAATAAATATTCGGCAAGTTATAGTGGCTTTGTGCCATCAGTTAATTTGTTTGATACTATTAAAATAGAGGAAAAGCCTGAGAATATGACATCATCTTTAGATAATGGAGCTTTAGTTCCTATGGCTGACATTTCTTTATCTGACTCAGCTATTTTAATGGAAACTACTACAGAGGAAACAACAGAAGAATTAACGGAAACTACTACTTCTGCATATAAGGCTGCCTCTACAAATAAGACAAAGTCAATAGAGGGTAGTGTATGGGGAAGTAATTCTTGTGGAGTATGTTCTTTAGCAATGGCATTATCTACCCTATCAGGAGTTACAGTATCACCTCCTGAGGTAGCATTGGCAGCTAATTTATTAATTGGAAAAAGTGCATGGTATGATACAATTTTATATTCAAAATCTCAAGCTAAGTTAGCTCAGCTTGCAGGCTTTAATGTAAATATGGAGCCATATAATAATGCTAAGAAAGAAACAATGGACGCCTGCTTAAATGCCAATGGTGTGGCACTTTTTGTTACAAACAAATCTCCTTGGGTTACAAATGGCAGACATTATATTATGGTTAGAAACAAAGTAGGCGATAAATATTATACTGCCGATTCAGGTAACAATCCTACAAAGGGCTTTACTTATGAAGAACTTTCTTCAGGCTACTGTCAGCAGTACATAGTATATATTTATCCTAAAAAATAATTTTATTTTATGAACAACCCCCTTTTCTACTATATAAAATATAGTAGAAGGGGGATTTTTTATGCTTAAAAATATGGCTGTTAGGTATTATAGGGAAGGTTACAACTGTTCCCAATCTGTTTTAATGGCTGCAAATGAAAAATATAGCTTAAATCTTCCTCATAAGTGTATTAAAATGTGTGAGGGAGTAAGTAATGGTCTTGGCATAGGAAGTGTATGTAGTGTACTTGTGGCTTGTATTATGGTTATATCATTAATGTGCGAAAAAGAAGTTAAGATGAAAAGGCTTGAAATGATAGACAAATTTGATAAAGTAAACGGGGGAATAAATTGTGGTAAAATAAGGGATAATGACTGTATAAAAATTATTGAAAATTCTTGTGATATACTCGAAGATTTAGTTAAAAGTGATATTTATGGCTAAAAAAACAGGCAACGGTTAAAAAACTGTTGCCTGTTTTAAATATTTAAGAACATTTTAAAACATTAAGACCATTAATTATTAAAAATTAATACTGTTCATTATAATAGAAATTATTATCAGGTAAAATTGCTCCGATTGCATCAGGATTAACTGAATTAACAAAGTTTAAAAACTTACCTGAAATATCAATCATATCACTTCCTGTTTTAGTTGTAATAGAACAACCAGGAATAGCAGATTTTGCTGCTTTAGCACTGCTTGCAAGTCCATATTTTTCAGCAAGCTGAGAACTTTCGTCAATATTTTTCTTAGTTATGGTAACTGAAGCATCATAATCTTTCATAAAATAAACAAATGCTTTTTTATTAGAATTAATAAAATCATTTGATGCTACAAGACAACCTGTAACAACATCAGCGTCATTATACTCATACCAACTGTCATAAAGGTCAATAGCCATTACAACATTAGCATTGTTATTAGAAGCCTCGCTTATATAATTAACCTGTGTCATAGCCACCTTAATACTTCCATTGCTAAGACCATCAACAATAGCTTTATTATCCTTAACAGTTGAAATAGTGCAATTTGAAATATTATAATCACTTAAAATTTTATCAAGAACAATTTTACTTATTTCATCACTTTCAGAAATTGTAACGGTTTTGCCTGCAAGATTTGAAATATCTGTAATACTATTTCCATTTTCAGCAATACAGTAATTAAACATAGAATTAATTAAACATACCTTAAATTTACCGCCACTTGTGTTATAAAGCTTAGCTGCTTCATTTAAAGGCATAGTAGCAACATCAGCCTCATTATTTTCAAGAGCATTTTTAACTTCTTCAACAGTGTTAAAATTTGTATAGCTGTATTTTTCGTATGCAACATTAGTCTGGCTGTTTTCAAGTAAGTGAGCTGCACTTAATGAACTGGAGCCATTGTAAAGAGCCATTCTTATAGTAATTTTTTCTTCTTCTGTTGGTGGTTCGTCCATATTTTCGCCGTTAATAAGAGTAATATCACCATTAGTAGCTGAGCTGCCTACAGGCACCTTAATAGCATTTTCGTCATTATCAGATGATGAGAAATTACAGCCGACAGATAAAGCCAACATAGCTGCAACAGAAAAAGCTATAGCTTTTTTGTAAAACATATAAATCCTCCCAAATTATGTGCATTTATATAAAAATAATATATTTTAACGCATTATTATATAATTATATTTTAAATGCTAAAGTGCCGTTTGTCAAATGAATTTATAAAATTTTGTTAAAAATTTTTGTTTTATTGCATATTTTAATAAAATTAATATTAAAAATGGGTTATATTATATATCAAGTTATAATTTAGTATTAAATATATTTTCTATTTTATCCACTTCATCACTTATAGCCAATATAACACAGTCATCTTTTGTTTTTAATAGAGCTTTTTCAATTTTTTTGCTTTCTTCTTCATTTTCCTCCCAAGATGCAGTTGTTGAAATTAAAACAGATTCTAAGGCTCTTTCTAAGTTTTGTATTTCATCTTTATTTTTTGCTCTTACTAAAATTACCTTGTCTGATTTATTATTGTCTGTGGAATAATAAGATATGCCATCAATTATTGAATTTGTTGAAATTCCGTATTTTTCGGCTGATTTTTGATTTTTTAAATTTTCTTCAACTGCATTTGTCATTATTATTTGGGTTTTTATTTCTTTAATAACTTCTTCTATTGGAACTTCACTTGCACTTGGCTTTTGACAGCCTGTCATAATAAGTGCCAAAATTATAAATAGTATTTTCTTCATTAAATTCACCTCTTTATTATTTTGCTTTTTATTTTATAAAATATACAACAGCGGAGCTTGCTCCGATAATTATATAGAGGGTGGAGGTGTTAAAATCTCCACTCTTAATTATTTTAATGAAATCTTAAATTCCTTGTAATTATATATTTTGTTTTGTGTGTTATTATGGTATTGTAATAAAAATAAGAGAGGAGATTTATATGAACAAAATTTATTCTTACGACAATGTTGAAGCTATGGTAGACTCTATAAAGTCAAATAAAGAACTTATTAACAGCATGGTTAAAAAAGCAGGTGATAACGACAAAGAAATTAGAAATAAAATGAAAGTATACGCATTAGAAAAAAAGACTTTTTCAAAAGAACAAATGAATGATTATAAATTATATGTAGAAAGTCTTGAGGATATTGAGAATATGTTTGACTCATATAATAAGGAGATTGATAATATTGGGGGTTTTAAGTATGTAAGTGTTGAAATGTGTAATGATAATACATCTTATGAAGAAATACATAAAATTTTTAGTAAAATAAATACTATTCAAATTAAAATAATGGAGATGCTTTGCGGTATTTTAGGGAGAGCAAATATGTTTCTTGCAGCTATTTAATTAATTTGTAATCTAAATACCATTATAATCATAGAATTATAATGGGTGAGGTTATGAAAGAAATTAGCTTTTCAAGAAATAAAGCATTATTTTTACTATATATTTGTGTTATAATAATCGGAAGTGTGAGGGTTTTCTATACTGAAACTATGGATGTAACATCAATGCCTGTAAATCATAAAAATATAGTAATAGATGCAGGTCATGGTGGAATGGACCCTGGGAAAGTTGCAGGTGACGGCACAGAGGAAAAAGGTATTAACTTAAATATATCATTAAAACTTGAGGGGTTTTTAGAACAGGGAGGAGCTATTGTAACAACTACAAGAATAATTGATGAAGCAGTTGGCAAAAATAAGAGAGAGGATTTAAAAAACAGAGTTGCCATATCAAAGGCAAATAATGGAGATATGTTTATTAGTATTCATCAAAATTCTTATCCCCAAAGTAATGTTACGGGAGCACAGGTCTTTTATAATAAAAATTCGGAGGATAGTAAAAGACTTGCCCTATTTATTCAAAAAAGATTAAAAGAAGTTGTGGATAATGAAAATAACAGAGTTGCCAAAGCCAACAGTAATTATTATGTTTTAAAAGAAATGAGCGTACCGGCAGTTATAGTTGAGTGTGGTTTTTTAAGTAACAGTGTTGAAAAAGAAAAGCTTTCATCACCTGAATATCAGGAAAAGATTGCATGGGCAATTTATATGGGAATATTGGATTTTTATGGAGAAAGTGTTGCATAAAAATATTGAATTAATTATAGTGGTGTGATATACTAATAAAAAAAATTGTTTTGGAGGAAAAAAATATGTCAGATTTACACGAACATGATGAAAATTGCGGATGCGGTTGTGGTCATGACCACGATACTCAGTATATGACTTTACAGACTGTAGACGGTGAAGAATTAAAGTGTGCTGTTATTGGTATTTTTGAAGTTGAAGAAATTGAGGGTAAGGAGTATATTGCTCTTGTGCCTGAGGATAGTGATGAAGCCTTAATTTATCAGTATGTTGAAGATGAAGAAGGAGAGGGTTTTGAGCTTTTAAATATTGAAAGTGATGAAGAATTTGAAACTGTGGAAGATGCTCTTATGGAAATGCTTGATGAGGAGTATGACGAGGAGTATGATGATGAAGAATACGAGTTTGAAGAATTAGACGACGAGGAATAATTAAAAAAATTAAAAAAACTCTTTACAAATTATAAATTTGGTGTTATACTGTCTTTAGTTTAGTAAAGTAAAATATTTTATGTCGGTGATTAAGAGGAGTACCCTTAATAGGAAGCTACAGAGAGTTGACGGTTGGTGCAAGTCAATGCGGAGGATTTTGGGGAATGGACTTATAGACCTGTAGGCGAAAGGCTTTGCTTATTAGCTTATGGCGGGCTCTCCCGTTATAGAGATAAGATATGTTAGTATCTGAATTGGTGGCTTAAAGGCGTATTATTCTACCCTGTCCAATTTTGGGCAGGGTATTTTTTGTTTATAAAGCTAGTCTTATTACCGAGAATGGAGGTTAAGTATGAAAAATTTAAAAACCTATGTAAGAGAATTTTCAGGGGATACAGAAACTCCTATTACTATTTTTTATAAGTATGTAGGAAGTGAAAAAGGCTTTATGCTTGAAAGTAGGGGCGAGGGTAAAACCAATTATTCAATTATTGGCAAAAGACCAATGGCAATTTTAAGTGGTAATGATGAGCTTGAAATAGAAGAATACGGCAAAAAAAGAAAGGTTGAGGGAAAGCTCCTTGACAGTGTGAGAGATTTTATTAAAGAGTATAATATTATTGATGAAAATAATCTTCCTTTTACAGGTGGTGCTGTTGGTGGAATTGGCTATGATATTATAAGACAGTATGAAAATATACCTGATGAAAATAAGGAAGTAATTAATACTCCTACTGTTCACCTTATGGTGTTTGATGAATTTATAATTTATGACCATTTACACGATAGAATAAAGGTTGTAGTATTATCTGATGATGATAGCTATGCTAAGGCAAGACTTGATGTTATGGAAAGAGAAATAATGTCCTCTGTTCCATCTGAACATTATGCTGTTAAAGAACCGTCAGAAATTACTTTTACTTCTAATATGACTAAGGAAAAGTATGAAGGAATTGTAAAAAAAGCGAAGAAATACATATACGACGGAGATATTTTCCAAGTGGTTTTATCTCAGAGATTAACAGCTAAAACAAAAGATAAGCCTATTGATTTATATAGAAGATTAAGAGCTATAAATCCGTCACCTTATTTATTTTATTTTAATTTTGGTGATTATCAAATTGCAGGTTCTTCTCCTGAAATGTTAGTTGAGGTAAATGGTGATACTGTAAGAACCTGCCCTATAGCAGGCACAAGAAAAAGAGGCAAAAATTTAGCTGATGATTTAAAAATTGCCGAGGGACTTTTAGCTGACCCTAAGGAAAAGGCTGAACATACAATGCTTGTTGACCTTGCAAGAAATGATATGGGCAGAGTTGCAGAAATTGGCAGTGTTAAAATTGATGAGTTTATGCAGGTACATTATTATTCTCATGTAATGCACCTTGTATCTTTAGTTGAGGGCAAGAAAAAGAAAGATATAGATAGTTTTGATGTTTTATCTACCTTTCTTCCTGCAGGTACTCTTTCAGGTGCTCCTAAAATTAGAGCTATGGAGATTATTGAAGAACTTGAAGAAGAAAGACGAGGTTTATATGGCGGTGCTGTAGGTTATTTTGATTTTAACGGAAATATGGATACCTGTATTGCCATAAGAACGATGATTATTAAAGATAACAATGTTTATATGCAGGCTGGTGCAGGCATTGTTGCTGATTCTGTTCCTGTTATGGAATATGAGGAAAGCCACAACAAGGTTAGAGCCTTGGTAAAATCTATTGGAGGTGAGGTATAATGATAGTTTTAGTTGATAATTATGATAGTTTTACATTTAATTTATATCAGTATTTAGGCGAGTTTGATAAGGATATAAGGGTTTTTAGAAATGATAAAATTACACCTTGTGAAATTTTAGAGCTTAATCCTGACAGAGTTGTTATATCTCCAGGTCCTAAAACTCCTGAAGAAGCAGGAAATTGTATAGATATTATTAAAGAAGTTGGTGGCAAAATTCCTCTTTTGGGCGTTTGCTTAGGTCATCAGTCAATAGCTGTAGCTTATGGTGGAGTTGTGTCAAATGCTAAGACTTTATGTCATGGAAAATCCTCTATGATGGAGCATAATGGAGAGGGTATTTTTACAAATTGCCAAAATCCTATGGAAGTGGCAAGATATCACTCTTTATCTGTAGTTGAGGAGAGTTTGCCTGATTGCCTTGTGGTAACGGCAAGAGCCGAGGGAGAAATAATGGCAATTAAGCATAAAGAGTATGATGTTGTAGGATTGCAATTTCACCCTGAAAGTATAAATACTCCGGAGGGTATGACAATTATTAAGAATTTTGTAGAGGGCAGATTATGATACTTGATGATATAGTTGCAAAGAAAAAAATTACACTTTTAAAAAGTGATTATAAATTTGATG
>JBJFFW010000023.1:0-7698 GCA_051892075.1 Lachnospirales bacterium | reverse complement strand
CAGCTTCTTCCTGAGTAATTGTACCTTCAGCAAGCTTTTCTTCTACACTCTTTCCATCATAAGTGCTTACTTGATGTTCTTTTTTACCCTTTGTGTAGCTATAATCAGAATTTTCACTAGCTTCTGTTTCTTCCTTGTTGCGAAGATTTTCTCCTCTGCAAATTCCAAGTTCCTCAAAATAAGCCTCTCTTTCTTCATCTGAAGAAAATTCAGGAAGATTTGCAAATTTCTGATGTCTGTCAGAATTTTTCTGCTGTCCTGTTGTGTAACTTCTATCTGTAGTAGTTTCTGTTGTACCCTCGGCAAAAACCATTGATGTACCTACAGTTGCAAAAATAACTGCAAGGGTTGTGATTGATAAAACAATTTTTCTTTTCATATTTACTATCTCCTTTCTTTTTTCTATGGCTAAATTATAAGCTTAGTTTATGGAATTATTATGAAAGTAATTAGGAATTTGTGTGGAATATTTATAAAAAAATAGCCGCTTAAAAAACGGCTATTTTAAAAATTTATCTTTTTTTATTCTTTTTGTTTCCATAAGGTATATAAACTTCATTTATATCACCTGAAACAGCTACAGGTTTTTCTGCATTTTTCTTTTTGTCAAAAATAGTATAAATTACTGCAAGTAAAATTGAAATTAAACTTATAATAAGACCTAAAACAAGACCTTGAGGACTAAACTTAAATGTTATCTCGTGTTGACCCTGTGTAAGCTCAACACCAATTACACCATTATCTCCAATAGAAACCTTATCTGTTTCTACTCCGTCAACATAAACTTTCCAACCTTCAACATAAGGAATAGAAGTAAACATAACACCGTCATTTTTAACATCAATAGTACCTGTAATTTTAGTATCTTCAAAACTTGTAATGTTATAAGTCTGTTCACTAAGCTTATCATAAGCATTTTGGAAAACTGAATCATCATAAGCACTTAAATAAAGCTTAACTTTACCATCTTTACGATAAGTCTTTTCAAATTCACCCTTATTTGTAAGTGAGAACTGAATTCTTACAGTTTCTCCCGCATTTACATTACCAATATCAAATAAACTCTTACCTGCACTAAGCTCTCTGTCCTCTTTTATTCTTTCAGTGCCATTGGCAGTTATTACTGAATATTTTACTCTTTTTGAATTTCCTGCATCTACATAAGCATAGATATACTGATTTTTATCAATCTTAATGTTAGATACTACTGTTGGTTCAAGAGCAAGATTTTCTGGATTTGTAAGCTTATACTTAAATTCATTATCATTAATATCTTCTGTAACTTCCATATAAGTTTTCTCAATATTTGTTACAGGAATATTTGTAAACATATTACCAGCTACACCGGCACAATTATTTACAAAATCATTTTGTACTTGGAAAGGAGTAGAATCCTTTGTTTTCCAATCCTTTATAGCTGAATTTACCATAAATCCAAGAGGAAGAACTCTATCGTTTTCGTATACCCAAACATTACCAAAGTTCTGAAGATGAGTATATCTTTCGTTTTTAATTTCTCCGTTTCCATTATTTTCTTTATTCATTACATATTTAATATCAAACATTGCATCAACTAAAGATGTAGGGTCATAATATCTAAAGCTGTTACCTGTTGCTGCAATACCTAAGTTGCCAATAAATTCTGAAATGCCACCAGGTGCTAAAGATGAGAACTGAGAAAATCCGTTATAATGATAAAGTGCCGCATCATTAATAGTAGTAAATCTTCTAAATTCAGTTCTGTAGAAATTGCCATTTTCTTTTTCATTAAGGTAATTAACAGCCTCATCAGCACTGTCAATATACTCTACATAGGATTGTCTTTTTGTTGTTCTGTCAAGTCCTTCATAAGAAGAAAATGAACTTTCTGCTATAGCTAAAACAAGGAAAATAAGCATAAAAGATGTTAAATCCTTTATTGATGATTTAGCATAGATATTAATAAGAACAACATAAATTACAATAGCAACTACATTAATAATAATATCTACATCACTTAAAACTCTGTCAATATCTGAAATCATAGGCACTAAAAGATATTCAGATATAAGCATTATAACTACATAAGCTATAGCAACATAATTTATAATTCTGACATCAACATTTTTAATATTTAAAAAGCCCTTGTATGCAATAGTTAAAATTATAAAACTATATATAAATGTATATCTATGAGGCAAGTTTGATGGGAAGTGCATACCATGAATCATATAATCCAAAGGCTTAATACAACTGCATAAAAGCATAAATATAAGTAATGCACCAATAAGCCACTTTTCTTTTTTCTCAATTTTTCTATTAAAGAAATAAAGAGGCAAAATAACAAGAGTTAAAACACCTGAATATACATTAGGCAAGTCCTCATTTCTTGCAAGAACTACACTTCTTGCACCAATAAAGTGGTTAGTAATAAGCTGATAAATATTTTCATAAATCTCAAAAGCAGGAAAACTTGTGTCACTTGTAGCTGTGTTGCCAAGAGCAATAGCTGTAGGCACAGTAAGGAACATTGAAATACCGCCTGCCAAAAGAGAAATTATTGCAAACTTTATTGTAAGAGAAATAATAGTTTTTCTATCTCTGCTCCAAGAATATGTTGAAAATAAAACAACAAGATAATAAAGTGCTGCAAAAACACAAACAAGGAAAGCAATATAGAAGTTAATAAGAATAACTACTGCTAAAGTTATGCAATAAGTTAAGTGCTTATTATTTTTAACTAAAGCCTCAATACCAAAGGCAATAACAGGGAATAATGCTACGGCATCAAGCCACATTACATTCCAGTAATAGCCTGTCATATAAGCTGAGAAAGCATAAAAAATACCAAAAACAACAAGCATTACATTGTTATTATTAAATCTTTTTCTTAGATAATAAGCAAAAAATGCTCCTGCAAAACTTGTCTTTATAAGAATAAAAAGAGCCATTGCCTCAGGCATTAAATTTTGTGGAAAAAGCAAAATAAGAATACTTATAGGTGAGGCAGTATAATAAGCCATTTGGGTAAAAAATTCCTTACCAAGACCGCCTTCCCAACTGTAAAATAAGCTCTGACCGTTTAAAATTCTGCTTCTTAATTCCTCATGGAAAGGACCATACTGATGATATAAGTCAACTTTAAGTATAATATTATCACCAAAAGGGAACACACCCCTCATAAAGTATGTTGCACCCATAATTAAAAATACTAGAAAAAATGTAAATACAACCCAACGGTTAGTATATAAAATATTTTCTTTTTTCTCTGACATAATAATTCTCCTTTATACAAATATAAATAATTTGCTAAAAATATAATTCATAACCACAATTACAAACTGAGCTGCAATTTTGCAAAAGCTGTCATTCCACTTTAAAACTCCTGTTGTAATATTCATCCATAAAACCTCAAAGCCAAGAGATAAAAGCCTTGCTCCAACAAAAAGCGACGCTTCCTTTATGACAATATCAAAACTTAAACTGCTTGACCCAAAAACAAAAAGCTTATTTGTAACAAAAGCAAAAGCCACAGCTAAAACCCAACTTCCAACAGTTGCAATATTAATAGTAAGCTGAGATGGAGTTTTGCCTCTGCTTATGGCTCTTTTAATAATTTCATAGCTTAAAATACTGACAACTGTAGTTAAAACACCAAATATGACATAGCTTATGGTTTCCCTATTAAATACTAAATTTATTATTTCATCCATATTTATCTCCTATCGTCATTTTTAACATCTTCAATATTTGTTTTGCCAATTAAATAAATAGGTCTGTTTTTAACTTCCATATAAATTTTAGCAATATACTCACCAAGAATACCGCAGCAAAGTATAATACAACCTCCCATAAAAAGAAGAATTGTAACTAAAGAGGCGTAACCATGGGTTTCATTTCCATAAATTAAAGTACAGATTATAATATAAATTAAATATACAAACGATACAGATGAAATTAAAGAACCAAGATAAATTGCAATTTTCAAAGGTACAGTTGAAAAAGCCGTAATACCCTCAATAGCATATTTAAAAAGACCCCAAAAACTCCATTTAGTTTCACCTGCTGCCCTTTCAACATCATAAAAGCTTATCCACTTAGTATCAAAGCCTACCCAGCTAAAAATCCCCTTTGAAAATCTCTGAACTTCACTTATGGATAAAACAGCATCAACCATTTTTCTATTCATCATTCTAAAATCCCCTGCCCCATCAGGCATATCAACATCGGAAATTTTATTAACAAATTTATAGAAATTTTTTGTAAAAAACTGCCTTATTTTAGAATCTCCATCTCTTGAGGCTCTGTTTGTGGCACAACAGTCATAACCCTCCTCCATTACAGATAACATTTCAGGTATTAATTTTGGAGGATGCTGCAAATCTGCGTCCATTATAACTACATAATCACCCTGTGAATTTTTAAGTCCTGCATACATAGCAGACTCTTTTCCAAAATTTCTTGAAAAAGAAATATATTTTACCCTGTTATCCCTTTCGGCAAGTTTTTTCATAACATTAAAAGTGTTATCCTTACTTCCGTCATTAATAAAAATAATGTTAAAATCATAATTCTTAATATTATTTATAACAGAAATACTTTCCTCATAAAACATATTAAGAACAGCTTCCTCATTATAACAAGGCACTATAAGCTCAACTAACATAACACTACCTCCATACACAATTACTTATATTGTAACGCAAAAACCAAAATATAGCAACTAAATTTTGTATTATTTATAAAAATTTTAAAATAATAAGTTTATATAAGGAGGATGAAAAATGAAAAAGATAAAAGAATTAACTCCTGTTTCTATAATTACGGGCATAATTTTGGCTGTTGTATTTAGTGGTGCTAATGCTTATCTTGGACTTAGAGTGGGTATGACAGTATCAGCATCTATTCCGGCGGCTGTTATTTCAATGGGTGTTATAAGAATAATTTTAAAAAGAGAGTCTGTTTTGGAAAACAATATGGTTCAAACCATAGGCTCTGCCGGAGAGTCTATAGCAGCAGGAGCAATATTTACTCTGCCTACATTATTTATGTGGGCTAATGAATGGGGTAGTAAATCCCCAAGTTTATTTGAAATTTTTATAATATCACTATGTGGTGGCTTACTTGGTGTACTATTTATGATACCTCTTAGAAAAATATTAATTACAAATAAAAAAGAAAATCTCCCCTATCCTGAAGGCACAGCCTGTGCCGAGGTTTTAATGGCAGGAGAAAGCAAGGGTATGTCAGCAGTTCAAGTATTTAGAGGTTTGGGAATTTCAGGAATTTACAAATTTGTATGTGACGGACTTAAATTATTCCCCTCAGAACTACATTTTGATATTCCAAAATACAAAGGAGGAGCTATAGGAATAAATATACTTCCTGCCCTTACGGGAGTAGGCTATATATGTGGCTATAAAATAGCCTCTTATATGCTTGGAGGAGGTATAATAAGCTGGCTTGTGTTAATGCCCCTTTTATCATTTTTTGGAAATGAAAATATAATATTTCCTCAAAATATGCCTATTTCATCTCTTACAACCAATGAAATATGGTCAGGCTATATAAGATATATTGGAGCAGGAGCTGTGGCTGTAGGAGGAATTATAAGTTTAATTAAATCTTTGCCTATTATTTTTAATGCTTTTACAAATTCTTTTAAAAATATAAATAACAACAGTGAAAATAACAATGAAGATATATCTTATAAAATAATAATACCCTCTATAACATTATTGGTTTTAATAATATGGCTTATACCTGAAATACCTGTATCCCTTTTAGGTGCTTTATCTATTGCAATATTTGGTTTTTTCTTTGCTACAGTATCATCAAGACTTGTAGGACTTGTTGGAAGTTCCAATAACCCTGTATCAGGAATGACAATATCAACCCTTTTAATATGCACATTTATATTAAAAATCAGAGGATATGACATAAGAGAAGGAATGATAGGTGCAATAGCAATAGGCTCTATAATATGTATAATATCTGCAATATCGGGAGATACTTCACAGGATTTAAAAACAGGACATATTATAGGTGCTACTCCCTACAAACAGCAAATTGGTGAATTTATAGGAGTTTTGGCATCAGCAATTACAATAGGAGGAATATTATATCTTTTCAATAAGGCATGGGGATATGGTTCAATAGAACTTCCTGCACCTCAGGCAACTTTAATGAAGCTTGTAGTTGAGGGTGTAATGGACGGAAATCTTCCTTGGATGCTTGTTGGAATAGGTGGCTTTATAGCTGTAATGGCTGAAATAATAGGTATACCTGTACTGCCTTTTTGCATAGGCTTATATTTGCCTATTCATTTAAGTATGGGAATAATGAGCGGTGGTTTAATAAGATTATATTGTGAACAGAGAAAAAATAACGATAATTTAATAAGAAACGGTGTTTTATTTTCATCAGGTATGATAGCAGGAGAAGGACTTGTAGGAATAATTTTGGCATTAATGGCAGTTATACCTATAGGAGGAATTGCAATAGGTGAAATAATAGATTTGTCAAGGGTTGTAAATATTGGTACAATAGGTGCTTTAATAATATTTATGGGTCTTATATTTGCATTTTTATCATCAATAAAAAAAGAGTAAAAAAATAGGCGAACAGTGTATTTTTAAAGAACTGTTCGCCGGTTAAATTAAAACCTGTTTATTACATTGGTTTTTTATTATAATATGCCTCTAATCTGTAAATTGGCATACCCTGTGCTGAAAATTTTTCTTCGTATTCTGTCATAATATTTCCTTCAAAATTACTGTTGTGTAAATCAAGAGAAATATTGTGTAATCTCCAGCCTTTATCAGCAATTTCATTTAAACTAAACTCAAATAATATTTTATTATCTGTTTTCATAAAAACCTCTCCACCATTTTCGCCAAAAAGCTTTTCATAGAGATTTAAAAAGTTTTTATGAGTTAATCTTCTTTTTGCCCACTTCTTTTTTCTATGCCAAGGGTCAGCAAAGTTTGTGTAAATTCTTTCAACTTCACCTGTATCAAAAACATCTAAAATTTCTGCAACATCAAGAACAAAAAATTTCAAATTATTTCCTGTTTCTGCCTCTCTGCTTTTTTTAAGAGCTGACACAATAACAGATGATTCTTTTTCAATTCCTATATAATTAATATTAGGGTTTGCAACACTCATTTTAGATAAAAACTGACCTTTTCCACAGCCAATTTCAATATGAATTGGATTATCATTTCCAAAAACTTTACTCCACTTACCCTTATATCTTCTAGGTTCATCAATTATAGCCTTATTAGTAGCCATTTCTCTTTCTGCCCAAGGCTTTTTTCTAAAACGCATATTTTATTCCTTTCTAACATTTTAAAAGGCAATAACAAAATTCATTTTCTTCTAAATTTCTTCCCTCCACAGGCTTAAAACCCTCAAAGCCTTGAAACTTTGCCTCTAAAACATAACTTTTTTCATATTTGCAAGGAACTCCAAGCCAGTAATTATCCTTATCCTTACCTATTAAAATATGCTTATAATCATTAAAATTATTAACTACAAAGGGATTATTTGCATATTTCCATAAATTTTTAATTACTGAAAGCTCTCTTATATTTCCCTTTACCCAATTAATATTATCATCTCCAAAAGGAGAAATATGTTCCCTGTTAAATATGTAATCTTCATTATTTGATGATATAATATTTTTTATTTCCTGAATATTATCATCTATTTCCTCAA
>JBJFFW010000022.1:0-7747 GCA_051892075.1 Lachnospirales bacterium | reverse complement strand
ACCCTTAATTGGATATTTAATATGCCAAAAACCACCTGCTTTATCCTCGTGTTCTACTTCTGCATCAGAAATAGTAGTCTGACAGGTTGGACACCAATTTATAAGCTTTTCTCCCTGATAAATATAGCCTTTTTCATAAAGTTTAACAAATACAGTTAAAACTGCATCTGATAAACCTTCGTCCATTGTAAATCTTTCTCTTTCCTAGTCACAGGAAGAACCAAGTTTTTTAAGCTGATTTAAAATAGTTCCACCATATTCTTCTTTCCACTGCCAAGCTCTTTTTAAGAAACCATCTCTGCCAAGGTCTTCCTTTGTTAAGCCTTCTTCTTTCATTTGGTTAACAATTTTAACCTCTGTAGAAATTGCAGCGTGGTCAGTTCCTGGAAGCCATAAAGTATTATAGCCCTCCATTCTTTTCCATCTTATTAAAATATCCTGCATAGTTTCATCAAGGGCATGACCCATGTGAAGATGTCCTGTAATATTTGGAGGTGGAATAACAATAGTAAAAGGTTCTTTACTCTTATCTACCTCTGCGTGAAAATATCCTTTATCCATCCAATTTTGATAAATTCTGTCCTCAATGGACGGGTCATAACTTTTTGCTAATTCTTTAGCCATTTTGTTTCCTCCTAAAAATCTGTATTTAAACAAAAAAAGATACTTTCATCTTAAAAAGGACGAAAGTATCCGTGGTACCACCTTTATTCCTGTAAAAAACAGGCACTTTAAAAACATTAACGCTGTCTAAACGCCAAACCTAAATCAAATGTTTCTCAGTTTGGAAGCTCAAAAGCTACCTTCAGCAACCCTTACAATAAGATACCTTACAGCCTGTGAGTATCTCTCTCTTAAAAGTGTAGTTACTTACTCCTCTTTATCCCAGCTTATGTAATATTTAGCTTAAAAAATCCACAATAGTCTTACAAGCTTCTTCCTCGTCCTTACCTTCAGCAGTAATAGTAACATTATTACCAAAAAGGTTACCAATAGAAATTACACCCATAATACTTTTAAGATTAATAGTTTTTTCATCCATCTGTAAATGAATAGAACTTGCAAACTTACCGGCAGTTGCAACTAGCGTAGGAATAGGCCTATCGCCCATATTATTACCTACAGTAATACTTTTTTTGACCATATCAAGTGTCCCCCTTGAGTTTATCAGCAATATCACAAATTTTTTTAAGTCGGTGATTTACACCGGATTTCCCTATTTTCGGATTACTCATTTCCCCAAGCTCTTTTAAAGAAGCATCAGGATTTTCAAGGCGAAGCCTTGCAATATCCATAAGCGGCTTAGGCAAATAATCCATACCCCTGTTTGAAATAATATAATCAATACTCTCTATTTGCTTTACAGCCGCCTCTACAACCTTGTTAAGATTGGCTGTTTCGCAATTAACAATTCTGTTAACACGATTTCTCATATCCTTAACTATTCTCAGATTTTCTACTTTAAGGAGTGCCTTATGAGCTGCCATAATGTTTAACATATCAACAATCTGCTCACCCTCTTTAAAATAGAGTACAAAATGATTTTTACGCTCAATAATTTTACCATCAATACCAAAATCCAAAATAACAGACCTTATAGTATGTATGAAATCATAATCCGAAGAAGAAAATTCGAGATGATACTGTTTTTCAGGGTCAGCAATAGAGCCACAGCACACAAAAGCACCTCTTAAATAGGCTCTTTTGCAGCACTGCTTTGCCACAACCATAGGTGATAAGATATAATCTTTTGTCATATCATCATCTAACCCTACCCCTGTTGTATTAATGATTTTATTAATCAACGGAATATCCTTTATAATAATAGAGCTATCCTCAACAGGAAGTTTAACCTGAAATAGATTATATATTAAATCAACAAACTTTTCAAGTACAAAATTATTTTCATTATGAATAAAAACACAATCATTTTTTACACTGCCACAGCCATTAATTATAGCTGCAAGTTTGCTAATAGCACAATGCCTTCCGGATTCTTCCATTAAAATTAATTCATTTTTTACATCAGTTGAAAAAGACATAAGATATAAAATCCCCCATATATATGAAAAGTATACTACCTTTTTCCGTCTTTGTCAATATCTCTATGAGCAATTACCACACTATGACCTGATTTTTTAAGATAATTGTGAAGTTCATTTGCTAAGGTTACACTTCTGTGATGACCTCCCGTACAGCCTATGGCAATAACAAGCTGAGTTTTACCCTCTTTTATGTAATTGGGTATTAAAAAGGACACCATATCAGTAAGTTTATCTCTAAAGGTTTGAGCCTCTGGAGATTCCATAACATAATCTCTAACGGCAACATCATTTCCTGTCAACTCTCTAAGTTCTTTAATATAAAATGGATTTGGCATAAATCTTACATCAAAAACCAAGTCTGCATCACTTGGAATACCGTATTTAAAGCCAAAACTTAAAACAGTAATCATTAAGCTGTCAAAACCCTTGCCCTCTAAAAATATTTCACTAAGCTGAGTTCTTAACTGTCTTGTTAAAAGGTTTGTAGTATCTATAATATAATCGGCTCTTTTTCTAATGTTAGATAAAAGCTCTCTTTCTTTTCTAATACCTGAAATAAGTCTTTCACCCCTTAATGACAAAGGGTGATTTCTTCTTGACTCTTTGTATCTTTTTAAAATAACTTCATCATCACAATCAAGGAATAAAATTTCAAATTTGCTCTTTTCTCCGGATACTTCTGATAAAAAGCCAAAAAGCTCACCAAACTTCTTACCGCCTCTTATATCAATACCTAAGGCAACATTTTCAACCTCTGATGTAGGATTGTCGCAAAGCTCCACAAACTTAGGTATAAGACTTGGAGGAAGATTATCAACACAGAAAAAACCAATATCCTCCAAAAACTTTAAAACTGTACTCTTTCCTGCTCCTGACATACCCGTAACTATTACAAATCTCATATTTATCCCTCCTAAACAAAGCTATTCGCCAATAATTCTAACCTCTGGCTCAAGCTTTACACCAAATTTATCATATACAGTTTCTGCAACATTTTTCATAAGCTCTATAACCTCTGTTGCTGTGGCTCCTCCATTATTTACAACAAAGCCACAATGCTTAGGACTAACCTGTGCCTGACCTACACTATAACCTCTTAAACCACAATCATCAATAAGTTTTCCTGCAAAATATCCCTCAGGTCTTTTAAAGGTTGAGCCTGCTGACGGAAATTCCACAGGTTGTTTTTCATTTCTTTTATCCATAAGTTCTTTCATTTTTTCTTTGATATTTTCAGGGTTTCCAAGTTTTAATGAAAGAGTAACTTCTAAAACAATCATTTTATTTCTCATAATATTGCTTGTTCTATAGCCAAAGCCACATTGTTCATTATTTAAAGTAACGATTTTATCATTACAAATAGCTCTAACCTCTGTTACAATATCCTTCATTTCTCCACCATAAGCTCCTGCATTCATACAAGCTGCACCACCTATAGTTCCAGGAATACCACTTAAGCACTCCATACCTGTTAGAGAGTGATTAAGAGCAGTTTTAGCTACAGCAGATAGTAAAGCTCCACTTTGAGCTTTAATAATATTTTTATTAGTCTCAATTTTATTGAAATTTTTAAAAAGCTGAATAATAACTCCTCTAAAGCCATTATCCTTAACCAAAATATTACTGCCGTTTCCAATAATATAATAAGGTAAATTATTTTCCTTTGCTATTTTAATTGAGTCTAAAATTTCATCTTCATTTTTTGGCATTACAAAAATATCAGCATTTCCACCAATTCTAAATGTAGTATGCTTACTCATAGGCTCTGATATAATAACACTGCTATCACCAAGTAACCTCTTATATTCATTTACAACATTTTCCATATTATCTTCCCTTTCCAAGCATTGCTGCACCTACAATGCCTGCATCATTACCAAGAGTTGCAACAGAGAGCTTAGTTTTTAACTCTCCACCGTAAACTCTTTCATTTAAAATCTTTTCAACAGGCTTAATAACCCTATCACCTTGGGCACAAATTCCACCGCCTATAACAATACTTTCAGGCTGAAAAATATTAACCAAGTTCACAAGACCTATTGCAACATATTTTACATACATATCCAAAATACCCTCAGCAATTTTATCTCCCTTTTCGGCAGCATCAAAAACAGTCTTAGCATCTATAAGCTTAATATTGCCGTCAACAAGATTATATATTTCACAGTTAGGATATTTTGCAGCAGCAATTCTTCCCTCTCGTCTTAGGGCTGAAGCTGAAGCATAAGCCTCCCAGCAACCTTTTCTGCCACAGCTACATTCTTCACCCTCGGCAACAATAACCATGTGTCCTGCCTCACCACCATTACCAAAATGACCGTCAAAAAGCTTACCACCTAAAATAATACCTGCACCAACACCTGTGCCTAAAGTTACATAAATAACATCTTTCTGACCCTTTGAAGCACCACAGGTATTTTCTCCAAGAGCTGCACAGTTTGCATCATTTTCAATAAAAATAGGCAAACCTGTTCTTGACTTCATTTCCTTAATAACATTTACATTAATAAAATTTAAGTTATTTGCATATTTTAAAATACCTTTTTTCTTATCCATTGAGCCAGGAAGTCCAATTCCAATAGAATTTACATCTTCCATATCAATTTCCTGTTCCTGACATAATCTAAAGCACAAAGATGCCATATCATCAAGTATATCATCTGAATTTCTGCCATTCATAGTAGGTGTAGTAACCTTAGCCAAAAGCTTGCCTTTTTCATCAACTATTCCTGCTGAAATGTTAGTACCACCAACATCAATACCTAAATAATACATATTATCTCTCCTTTTTTAATTCATAGCGTTGTTCATAATTGCATCGTTAAGAGCTTGAGCTGCATTATATCCCATCTTTTTCTGTCGACAGTTTACAGCAGCAGATTCACAAATAATAGCTATATTTCTTCCGGGTCTTACAGGTATAGCGTGGCATACAACTTTGTTGCCTAAAATATCCATATATTCTTCCTTAATTCCAAGTCTGTCATAGGCTTTGCCCTTTTCCCAATACTCAAGATTAATAATAATATCTATCTCTTGAGTATCCTTTACAGACTGCACACCAAACATCTGCTTAACATTTATAATGCCTATACCTCTAACCTCTATAAAATATCTTATAAGCTCAGGACAACTTCCAATTAAAGTATCGTGAGAAATCTTTTTAATTTCAACTGCATCATCAGCCACAAGTCTGTGACCTCTTTTTACAAGCTCAAGAGCAGCCTCACTTTTTCCTATACCGCTTTCACCTGTAATTAAAACTCCCTCTCCATAAATATCAACTAATACACCATGTAGGGTTGTTCTTGGAGCAAGCTCCACTTTAAGCCACTTTATAATTTCTCCCATAAACTCTGATGTAACATCTTGCGACTGCAAAATAGGTGTGCCATGTTCTCTTGCGTAAAAAAGCATTTCAGGGTGTGGCTCAAGACCTCTGCAAATAATAACACAAGGCATTTTATATTGAAATAACTTTGCTAAAGTTTCCTGTCTGAATTCAGGAGTAAGTTTGCACAAATAAGTGTATTCCACAATACCTATAATCTGCAAGGTATCACTATCAAAATAATCAAAAAAGCCTGCAAGCTGTAAAGCAGGTCTGTTAACCTCGGGAGAGGTTATATCTATATCTGAAACATCTATATCTTCTGTTAAATTTTTAAGTTTAAATTCATCTATAATGGACTGTAAAGAAACCTTATACATATACTTTCCTCCCATAATATTCATATACTATTAATATAAACTAAAATCAGTCAATTTTCAATCATTTTCTAAAAAAATTATAAACTGCTTCTGCTGATTTTTTATTCATACCCTGAACTTTAGCTAAATCCTCTACTTCTGCCATTCTTATCTTTTCTATATCGCCAAAATGTTTCATTAAAGCCTTTCTTCTAACCTCTCCAATACCCTCAATATTATCAAGTATTGAATGAATTTGTTTTTCTGCTCTTAGTTTTCTGTGATAATCTATGGCAAATCTGTGAACTTCGTCCTGTATTCTTGTTATAAGTTTAAAACCCTCTGAATTATAGGGAAGATTTATTTCATTATCATTATATAGTAATGCCCTTGTTCTGTGTCTGTCATCTTTTACCATACCACATATTGGAACAGATAATGAAAGATTATTAAGAGCTTCCATAACGGCACTAATCTGCCCTTTGCCACCATCTAAAAAAATCATATCAGGCATTTTATGAAAGCCTGTTTTTTTAGTATTTTCATCAGTTGTTTCATTTATAAATCTTGTAAATCTTCTTGTTATAACCTCATACATACTGGCATAATCGTCAGGACCTTTAACTGTTTTAATTTTAAATTTTCTATAATCACTTCTTTTAGGCTCACCATTTTCATACACAACCATTGATGCTACAGATTCATAACCTTGAGTATTTGAAATATCATAGCTTTCAATTCTGTTTAAATTAAAATCAATATTTAAAGCACTTTTAATTTCCTCTAATGCTCCAAGAGTCTTTTTATGCTTTGATTTAATATGTTCACCAAATTTATCAAGGGTAATTTGTGCATTATTTCTTGCCATATCCACAAGCCTTCTTCTCTCACCCTTAATTGGAATTAAAATATTTACCTTTTGTGTTTTAACATTACTAAGCCACTTTTCAATAAGCTCAAAATCATCTATATTACATTGTAATATAATTTCCTTTGGTATAAAAGGTGTACCACTGTAAAATTGCTGTATAAAATCCGTAAGAATTTCCCTGTCGCTAAGGTCTTTGCAATCCTCAAGCATAAAATGCTCTCTGCCTGTAATCTTTCCACCTCTTATAAAAAATACCTGTACTACACTCTCATTATCTTTTCTTGCAAAGCCTATTACATCTCTGTCGTCAATGTGCATATTTTCTATAATTTGTTTTTCATTTAAAACCTTAATAGCCTTTATTGTATCTCTTATTTCGGCAGCTTTTTCATATTCCATATTTTCAGAAGCAACAATCATATCATTTTTAAGCCTTGAAATTATATTATTTGTTTTTCCACTTAAAAAATCAATGGCTTCATTTACAAATTCATTATATTTTTCCTCTGAAATAAGCATATTACAGGGAGCAAGGCACTGTCCTATATGATAATTTAGGCAGGGTCTTTCCTTATTAAAATCCCTTGGAAACTGTTTTTGGCATCTTCTTAAAGGCCACAACTTATTAATAAGCTCCAAATTTTCCTTAACTGTAAGGCTTGATGTAAAAGGACCAAAATATTTAGCCTTATCTTTTTTATGCTGTCTTGTCATAAAAATTCTTGGAAATTTCTCATTTGTTGTAATTTTAATATAAGGATAGGTTTTATCGTCTTTAAGCCTTATATTATATTTTGGAGAATGTTTTTTTATAAGAGAATTTTCAAGAATAAGTGCCTCCATTTCACTTCCCGTTATGATGTATTCAAAATGGTCAATGTGATTAACCATTGATTTTACCTTTGCTGAGTGATTTTGGGAATTTTGAAAATACTGTCTTACCCTGTTTTTAAGGACTTTAGCCTTTCCAACATAAATTATTTCATCAGACTCATTTTTCATTATATATACCCCAGGGTCAGAGGGTAATTTTTTAAGTTCTTCTTTTATATTAAATTCAGTTTCACTCATATTATCACCTGTTTATCATAATTTTTTTAACCTTACATAAATTAAAATATGGAGGTGTTTAAAATGCTCC
>JBJFFW010000021.1:0-1780 GCA_051892075.1 Lachnospirales bacterium | reverse complement strand
AATGATGCTGATGTAAAAAATTATATAGGTAAAAAAGAAACTAATTATAACTTTTTTGATACTAATAATCCTATTACTATTGGTTCATATATGAATGAACCTGATATTTTAAATAACAAATTACAACTTAGTCAAGCCTTAGACAGTTCTATTGAGGTAATAAAAAATGAATTCGATTTGTATTTTTCCATAACAGGAAGAAAGCATAATTTCATAACTTCATACAAAACAGAAGATGCCAAAACTATTTTGGTTATTTTAGGTTCAGCCTATGAAACAGCAACTTTAGCAGTAGATATTTTAAGGGAAAAAGGAGAAATGGTAGGAGTTTTAACCATAAATTTATTAAGACCACTACCATCTAAAGTAATTTTTGATTATTTAAAAAATGCTAAAAAAATAATTGTAGCAAACAGACAGGACAGTTATGGAACAAAAGGAGGAGAATTAACAAGAGATATTAAGTCAGTTTTATTTGATAATAATTTTATTTGTGATTTTTCATCTGTAATTTATGGTTTAGGGGGAAGAGATTTATTTGTAGAAGATTGTATTAAAATCTTCACAGAAAGTAGTGAAAAATACTATTATTATGGTGTATCCAATGAAGAAATAAAAGAGCCTGAAATATACTTTGAAAAATTAAAAGATACTTCTTTATGGGATAAAACAAATATTAAGGCTCTTTCAGATTTTCCAAAAAGAATAGCTCCGGGACATGGTGCTTGTGCCGGCTGTGGAATACCTGTAAACTTAAATTTATTTTTAAAGGGAATAAAGGGAGAAGTTGCCCTATTATTTCAAACAGGCTGTGGTATGGTTGTAACAACTGCATATCCTAAAACAGCTTTTAAAGTAAGCTATATTCATAATTTATTTCAAAATGGTGCTGCAACACTAAGTGGTATTGTAGAATACTACAATAAGTTAAATAAAAAAGATATAACATTTATAATGGTAACAGGTGATGGTGGCTTAGATATTGGTTTAGGCTCTGCTCTTGGAGCAGCTATAAGAAACCATAAATTCATAATATTTGAATATGATAATGGTGGCTATATGAACACAGGCTATCAGCTTAGTTACTCTACTCCAAAAGGAGCAAAATCATCTACAAGCCACAAAGGAAAGGCTTATTTTAACAAGGACAATCCAAAAATATTTAGAGGAACAAATATAAATTATATTGCAACAGTATCAGAAAGTAATCCAATGGATTTAATTAAAAAGGCACAAAAAGCACAATATTATGCCAATAATTATGGTTTGGTTTATATTAAGGCAATATCTGTTTGTCCATTAAACTGGCGAAGTGAGGCTAAATTTGGAAGAAAAATATGTGACCTAGCTGTTAAAAGCTGTTATCACCCTTTATATGAAATTGAAAAAGGCAAGGTTAAAATAAATTACAATCCTGAATTAAAAAATGAAAAAATACCAATTTCAGAATGGTTTAAATCAATGGGCAGAACAAAGGATATTTTAAGCAACAAGGATTTACTTTCTGAAATACAAAATGAGGTTGACAGAAGGTGGAGGGAATTAAAGCTTGAAAGCCAGTAAGCTAGGTATAATGGGGGTTTCACCCCCAGACCCCCACTAGCTTTTTGAAAAAAGCTAGGCAAAAACTTTTGCAGGATTGACCAAGGTCAATCCTTGGATATTTACTATAGGTTATTTTATAAATACAAATAATTGGTTTATTTTAAATTCTAAAAAATTAGGTAAAGTAGTCTACATAATTTTTTAATCACAAATATTTACTAAGGGCATATTATTT
>JBJFFW010000020.1:0-7810 GCA_051892075.1 Lachnospirales bacterium | reverse complement strand
GCAAAGGTAAAGATATAAGAATAAATATGGTAGGGGATAAAGCAGTAGCCTCTATGATAAGATATAATGATAATGATTTTAGGGCAAATATTACAAATGGTGGTAAAATGAGTGTTTATACTCCAACTGAAGATGAAATTAATATGGCAAAAGAAGTGTGTAACATTTTAAATCTTGATTTTGGAGGAATAGATATTCTTTTTGGAAAAGACGGGCCTATACTTTGTGAGGTAAATTCAAATGCTCATTTTAAAAATATTTTTGATTGCACAGGTGTAAATGTGGCTGATTATATAGCGGAGTATATTATAAAATGTATGGAATAATTGTTTATGAGAAAGAAAATGCAAAACATAATAAAAATTATATAAATTGGTATATTGAAAAATTTTCAAAAAGAAATGTAAATTTAAGTCTTGTTTATGCTGATGAGATTGATTATAGCAAAAAATATGATTTTGCTATTGTAAGAGCTATGAGGTGTGATATTACAAAAAAATTAGAGGATAAAGGTGTAAGATGCTTTAATAATTACAAGGTTTCCTATATTACAAATGATAAGGGAAAATGTTATGATTATATGGTTAAAAATAATATTGAAATTTTAAAAACCTGTTATAAAATAGAAGATATTAAAAAATATCCTGTTGTGGTAAAGCCAAAAGACAGCCATGGTGGGGATAGAGTAAATTTAGCAAAAAATAGTGAGGAACTAGAAAAACTTATGCCTTTATATGAAAAGGATAATTATATTTTTCAAGAAGTAGCACAAGACTTGGGAAAAGATTTAAGAGTTTATGTACTAGGTGGAAAAATTGTGGCTTCAATGCTTAGAAAGTCTAATAATCTCAGAAGTAATTTTTGCCTTGGAGGAAGTGCAGATATTTATAATTTAAGTAATGAAGAAAAAGCTCTTGTAAATAAAATTATATCATTATTTGATTTTGATTTTGTTGGTATAGATTTTTTATTTAATAATGGAAAAATTATATTTAATGAAATTGAAGATGTTGTAGGCAGCAGAATGTTATATACTTATACTGATATTGATATAGTGGAAGAATATGTTAAATATATTTTAAGCAAATTAAAAAAATAAAGCTTGGGTTAAATTCCAAGCTTTATTATATTTAAAAATTCCTCAATTTGAATGTCAATACTTTTATCCATATTTGCAGGAATAGTTGAAGTGTGTAAAGAGCGAATATAGGCAAACCTGTCAATATTAAGACCTCTTAATATTATTCTCATAGTTTTTTCAGCATCAGCAGAATTAACAATAGTATCACCGCCACCCACAACGATTATACCACCCATTTTTGGCTTTAGTGTTATTTTAGCATTAAATAAAATTTGAAATCTTGACATAAAAGACAACAAACTTCCTGTAGGTTGGTTAAAATAAAGAGGGGAAGCAAGAATTATATTATCATACTCATCAATACTATTAAATAAATCTGAAAAAAAATCATCATAAATACATTTGCCCTCAGTACAATTTCCACAGTCTATACAAGGGGAGTAATTTAATTCAAAAGTATTAATTACATCTGTTTTTTCATCAAATTTCTTTATTAATTTATCTATTATAAAGGCTGTATTTCCATTTTTTCTTGGAGAGCCGTTTATTATCAATGTTTTCATAATATCACCCGAAATAAGTATATCATAAAAACTAAATAAAATCAAATTACAGTTGTTTTAAATGATAAAATAATGTATAATCTAATTTATAAAGGACGGTTTTAGTATGTTTTATGATAAAATAGAGCTTGGACTTGATAATATGAAAAAGGCTTGTAAAATATTTAATAATCCTGAAAATAATATTAATGCTATTCATATTGCAGGCACAAATGGCAAGGGTTCTGTAGGAGAACTAATTTCAGCTAATTTAATTTCACAAGGGTTAAAGGTAGGGCATTTTTCTTCTCCTAAGGTTTTAGATGATTTAGACCTTTGGAAAATAAATAATGAAAATATTTCAGTTGAAGATTATAACAGATTAAATGAATTAATAGATAAAAAATGCAGTTTTTTAACTCAGTTTGAAAGAGAATGTCTTATTGCTTTTTTATATTTTAGTGAGAATAATTGTGATTACTCTATTATTGAAACAGGTATGGGTGGAAGACTTGATGCCACAAATGTTTTAGATAAAAAGTTAGTAGCTGTTATTACACCTATTGATATTGACCATAAAAATTTTCTTGGAAATACTGTTTATGAAATAGCCGGAGAAAAGGCAGGAATTATAAAAAATAATAAATGCGTATCTGCAATTCAATCTAAAGAGGCAAAAAAAGCTTTAGATGAAATATCATCAGATATTATATATTGTGATGAACCTAAAAATATTAGATTTTTGGAGAATAAAACAGTTTTTGATTATAAAAATTATAAAAATATTGAAATATCCTTACTTGGAAAATATCAATGCTATAATGCTGTTTTAGCAATAGAGGCTTTAAAAAGTATTGGAAGATTTAATTTAGAGGGGTTTAAAGGAGCAAAATGGCATTGTAGGTTTGAAAAAATTAATAATTTTATATTAGATGGAGCACATAACCCTCATGGTATAAAGGCTCTTGAGGAAAATATAAAAATATATTTGAAAAATAAAAAAATTACATTTATTACTGCCATATTTAAAGATAAAGACTATAAAAATATAGCTCAAATTGGAAAGTATGCCTATAAAATTTATACTGTTAAAAGCAGCAATCCAAGATGTTTAAGCGAGGAGGATTGGGCAGAGGAGCTTAGGAAATATTGTAAAAATGTATTTGCAATAGGAGATATTAAAAAAGCCGTTGATATTTCAAAAAATGATGAGATAGTTCTTGTATTTGGCTCTTTAAGTCTTATGGCAGAAGTATATAAAGAGGTGGTTAACCTTGTATAATAAAATATTAAATAATAAAATTTTTATAAATTCTATGAATAAAATAAATGAACTTGAAAAAGACAGGATTTTTTGCTGTCATAGTATAGAACATAGCTTAGATGTTGCAAGAATTTCTTATATTATATCCCTTGAAAAGGGACTTAATATTTCAAAAGATGTAATTTATATTACAGCTCTCCTTCACGATATTGGAAGATGCAGGGGAGGAAGTAATCATAATCTTGAAAGTGTAAATTTGGCATCTGAAATATTAAAGGGAGAGGAATTTAAAAATTTAGATAAAAATATTATTTTGGATGCAATTTCAAATCACAGAAATAAAACAGATGAACTTAATAATTTGTCTGATATTATTTCTTATGCTGATAAAATTTCAAGAAATTGTTTTAATTGCAAAGCATACACTAAATGCTACTGGGATGAAACAAGAAAAAATAAAAATATAATTTATTGAGGTTTGATATGATAATAGGAAACAAAGAATTCAAAAATCACACATACATAATGGGAATATTAAATGTTACTCCTGACAGTTTTTCTGATGGAGGAAATTTTAATTCTATTGATAAAGCTCTTTTTCACACAGAACAAATGATTAAAGATGGTGCTGATGTTATTGATGTAGGAGGAGAGTCTACAAGACCCGGTTATACTTTAATTAGTGATGAAGAAGAAATATCAAGAGTTGTGCCTGTTATTGAAAAAATAAAGGCTAATTTTGATATTCCTATTTCTGTTGATACTTATAAATCAGCCGTTGCTGATTGTGCATTAAGTGCCGGAGCGGATTTAGTCAATGATATTTGGGGCTTTAAATATGATAGTAAAATGGCTGAAGTAACTAAAAAATACAATGCCTCCTGTTGTCTTATGCACAACAGAAATAATAGGGATTATAAAAATTATATGGAAGATGTTATAAATGATTTAAAAGAGAGTATCTCTTTAGCTAAATCCTGCAATATAGAGGATAACAGGATTTTACTTGACCCTGGAGTAGGTTTTGCTAAAAGCTATGAGCAAAATCTTGAAATTATAAATAAACTTGAGGCTTTAGATGTTTTAAATTATCCTGTTTTACTGGGTACTTCAAGAAAATCCGTTATTGGACTTACTCTCAATTTACCATCTAATGAAAGAGTTGAGGGTACAATAGTTACATCTGTTTTAGCTGTAATTAAAAAATCACTTTTTGTAAGGGTTCACGATGTTAAGGAAAATAAAAGAGCTATAATGATGACAGAGGCAATACTGGGGGCGAAATAATGAATAGGGTTATTATTAAAGGCTTGGAATGTTTTGGAAATCATGGAGTGTTAAAGGAAGAAAATATTTTAGGGCAGAAATTTGTTGTTTCAGTAGAAATGATAACAAATGATACTGAAAATGATGATATAAATACTGCTGTCAATTATGCAGAAGTAAGTAAATATATTACAAACTTTGTTTCAAAAAACACATTTAAGCTTATTGAAACATTGGCTAATAAATTAGCTATTGAAATACTTAAAAATTTTGAAGTAAATGAAATTACATTAAAAATTGAAAAACCTTTTGCACCTATAGGACTTCCATTGGAAACTGTAGCTGTAGAAGTCAGCAAAAAGTGGTCAGAGGCTTTTTTAGGAATAGGCTCTAATATTGGAGATAAGAAAAAATATCTTGATATGGCTGTGTGTGAACTTAAAAATAATGATTGTATAAAGGTTATAAAAGTTTCAGATTATATTGTAACAAAGGCCTATGGTTATACGGAGCAAGATGATTTTTTAAATGGAGCTATTGAAATTAAAACCATACTTACACCTAAAGAATTACTTGATTTTACATCATCTATTGAAAAAAAGGCAGACAGAAAAAGA
Source organism: Lachnospirales bacterium (assembly GCA_051892075.1). Lineage (GTDB taxonomy): Bacteria > Bacillota > Clostridia > Lachnospirales > CAG-274 > HGM11788. Next base: position 3,040 of record JBJFFW010000020.1, on the reverse strand, counting down.
GAAATCCACTGGGGGCCAAGAACTCTTGATGTAGATATACTTTTATATGAAGATTTTAAAATTGCAGAAGAAAATTTGACAATACCTCATATAGATATGCACAATAGGGAATTTGTGCTTAAACCTTTATGTCAAATTGCACCTTATGCTTATCATAATGGTTTAAATAAAACTGTGTTAGAGCTTTATTTGGAAGTCAATAAATAAAAATAACTTGTCGTTTCTTATAAGTTTTACCAAAAATATATTGAAAATGCTATAATGGTATGATATACTTTTCAATGATAATTAATATTAATGGAGGTTTACTATGAGTAATGTTACTATTTCAGAGTCTATTCTGTATGTAGGTGTTGATGATAAAACTATTGACCTTTTTGAAAGCCAGTATGTTGTGCCAAATGGTGTGTCTTATAATTCTTATATTATTATGGACGATAAGATTACAATTATGGATACTGCTGATGGCAGAATGACTAATGAATGGCTTGAAAATGTTGAAAAGGCACTTAATGGAAAGACACCGACTTATCTTGTTATTTCACATATGGAGCCTGACCATGCAGGAAGTATTGAGGCTATAATTAATAAATATCCTAGTATTCAGCTTGTGGGAAATGCTAAAACTTTCCCTATGTTAAAGCAGTTTTTCCCTGAAATTAATATTGAGGGCAAAACAGTAGTTGTAGCTGAAGGTGATACATTAGAGCTTGGCAGTCATACTTTGCAGTTTTTTATGGCACCTATGGTACATTGGCCTGAAGTTATGGTTAGCTATGAACAAAGTGAAAAGATTTTATTTTCAGCAGATGGCTTTGGTAAGTTTGGTGCTTTAGATACTGACGAGGACTGGGCTTGTGAAGCAAGAAGATATTATTTTAATATTGTAGGAAAGTATGGTGCTCAGGTACAAGCTTTACTCAAAAAGGCTGCAAATCTTGACATAGCCACAATTTGTCCATTACATGGACCAATACTTAAAGAAAATTTAGGTTATTATATTAATCTTTACAACACTTGGAGTAGCTATGAACCTGAGGATAAGGGTATTTTTATTGCCTATGCTTCTATTCATGGAAATACTGCAAAGGCTGTTGAAGAATTTAAGGAAATGTTAGAAGATAAGGGAGCTGAAAAGGTTTCAGTTGCCGACCTTTCAAGAGATGATATGGCTGAGGCAGTAGAAGATGCTTTCAGATATGATAGAATTGTTCTTGCTGCAGCATCTTATGATGGTGGAGTATTCCCTCCAATGGAAGACTTTTTACACCATTTAAAGAGTAAGAATTATCAGAATAGAACTGTTGCTTTTATTGAAAATGGTACATGGGGTCCAACAGCAGCAAGAGCTATGAAAGCTATTGTTGAGGGTATGAAAAATATTACTGTAGTTGAGCCTACTGTAACTATTAGGTCAGCTCTTAATGACCAGTCAAGAGAGGCTATGGAAAAATTAGCTTGTGAATTAGTAAAATAATTTATAAAAAAATTACCTGCAAACGATATTTTAGTTTGCAGGTTTTTTATAGCCAAATATTAGAGGGAAAATGGGTTTGTAATGGTTAAAACCCTCTGTGAAACTTAAATTTAATTACAACATTTAGAAAAATTATCTTTTCTGATTAATAGGTTTAATGCCTTCTTTTCTTACATTATGAGTTTGATTTTGATTTTCAGGTGTTACTTTTTGAGTAATACTGTTAAATTTATTAAGATTTTCTTGTTTTTGCAAATTAATTTCCTCTTTTTTGTTCATAAAATCACCTCATAATTAGTATTATCATTTATATTTTTTATATTCCACATAAAAAAGGCTCTCAAAATTGAGAGCCTTTAAAATTATAGAATTTATATAATTACTTAGAAGCAGCTGCAAGAGCCTTGTAACCTTCAAGTCTTCTCTTAGCGTCTTCAGCACACTTATCAAATAATTCTTCTGCAACATCTGGGAATGCCTTAGCAAGAGAAGTATATCTAACTTCGCCCTTAAGATATTCCTTAAAGTCAGCAGTAGGTTCCTTAGAGTCTAAAGTAAATACTTCGCCCTCTGGATTATATCTGTATAACTGCCAGTAACCACAATCTACAGCCTTCTTAGCTTCAAGATGGAAGTTAGTTCTTAAACCATGGTTAATACATGGAGCGTAAGCAATAATTAATGATGGACCATTATATGCTTCAGCTTCCTTAAGAGCCTTTAATAACTGGTTCTTATCAGCACCCATACAAACCTGAGCAACATAAACATAACCATAGCTCTTAGCAATCATACCTAAGTCCTTCTTACGAACTCTCTTACCTGATGCAGCAAACTTAGCAATAGCAGCAGTAGGAGTAGCCTTAGAAGCCTGACCACCTGTGTTAGAGTAAACTTCTGTATCGAATACGAAAATGTTTACATCTTCGCCAGATGCTAATACATGGTCAACACCGCCGAAGCCGATATCATAAGACCAACCGTCACCACCGAAAATCCACTGGCTCTTCTTAACTAACATATCCTTGTGGTCAAGAACATACTTGCAGTTATCACAATCAGCACCACTAGCTTCAATAGCAGCAACTAAAGCAGCAGAAGTAGCCTTAGACTCCTCGCCATTATACATAGTTGCTAACCAAGCCTTACTAGCTTCCTTAACTTCGCCTTCAGGAGCAGCATCTACAATAGCCTGTACCTTTTCAGCAAGTAATTCTCTCTGCTGCTTAACACCAGTATACATACCATAACCAAATTCAGCATTATCCTCAAATAATGAGTTACACCAAGCAGGACCCTGTCCCTTAGCATTAGTAGTATATGGAGTAGAAGGAGCTGAACCACCCCAGATTGAAGAACAACCTGTAGCATTAGCAATATACATTCTATCACCAAATAACTGAGTGATTAATCTAGCATAAGCAGTTTCAGCACAGCCACCACAAGAACCAGAGAATTCAAGATAAGGGAATTCGAACTGAGAACCCTTGATAGAGAACTTATCTTCTGGATTTTCCTTCTGTGGAAGAGCTACAACATAATCCCAAGGTTCAACCTGGTCTC
>JBJFFW010000019.1:0-1794 GCA_051892075.1 Lachnospirales bacterium | reverse complement strand
AAGACTTCCTGATAAATTTAAGGCAGTTCCTTCAACAGGAATGGTCGCAGGACAATACAGGGCATTGACCAGTTCTGAAAGAACAATGCTTGCAAATATTAAAGCAGGCAGACCTGCAGGGGCAGGAGCTATTATTGACAGTGCGCCTACAGATTATCAAAATAAGGTTGAGTCAGCCTCAGCAGTTGAATAAATGTGTCTTAAACAGAGCCAAATAAATTTTTGGCTCTGTTTTTTTCAAAAATAATTGACATTTATTATATAATTTGTTATATTAAGTATAGAATTTGTGTCGCTGACGGATAAGTGGAGCACCACAATGTGGCACATTTTTTTATTTAGCCGACCGTCTGGGCATTTTTGCTTGGATAGGTGCGGTTATTTTTGTTTTTAGAGTATTATTAATTTTAAGGAGGATTATAATGAGAGCATTAATTAGTGTTTCTGACAAAACAGGTATTGTAGAGTTTGCTAAAAAACTTAATGAACTTGGTATTGAAATTGTATCTACAGGTGGTACTTATAATAAATTAAAGGAAGAAGGCTTACCTGTAATTGGTATTTCTGAGGTAACAGGTTTTCCTGAGTGTTTAGATGGCAGAGTTAAGACTTTACACCCAAATATTCATGCAGGCTTACTTGCTATGAGGTCTAATCCTGAACATATGAAACAGGTTAAAGAGTTAAATGTTGATTTAATTGATTTAGTTATTGTAAATCTTTATCCGTTTAAGCAAACTATTATGAAGCCTAATGTTACATTGGAAGATGCTATTGAAAATATTGATATTGGCGGACCTACAATGTTAAGAGCTGCTGCTAAGAATTATCAAGATGTTTCTGTTATTATTGACCCTAGTGATTATGATAAGGTTATTTCTGAATTAAAGGATAACGGACAGGTTTCTAAAGAAACTAATTTCTATCTTGCAGCAAAGGTATTTAATCACACAGCTTATTATGATTCTATGATTGCAAATTATTTAAGAGATAAGGCAGGTTTACCAAAGTATCCGGATACATTATCTATGACCTTTGAAAAGGTACAGGATATGAGATATGGTGAAAATCCTCATCAGAAAGCCGCTTTTTATAAGGAAGTTGGAGCAAATGAAGGTATGCTTACAGGTATTACTCAGCTTCATGGCAAGGAATTATCTTTTAATAATATTAATGATACTCATGGTGCTTTAGAGCTTTTAAAAGAATATGAAGAACCAACTATTGTAGCTTGCAAACATTCTAATCCTTGCGGTGTTGCAAGTGGCAAAGATATTCACGAGGCTTATGTAAGAGCTTATAATACTGACCCTGTTTCAATTTTTGGTGGTATTGTTTGTGCTAATAGAAAAATTGACAAGGCTACTGCTGAAGAAATTTCTAAGATTTTCCTTGAAATTGTTTTAGCTCCTGATTTTGATGAAGATGCTTTGGAAGTTCTTACTAAGAAGAAAAATATTAGATTATTAAAGCTTGATAATATTGATAAAAAACAGCCTGAAACAGCCTTTGATGTTAAGAAGGTATCAGGTGGTATTTTAGTTCAGGATATTGATAACAAACTTCTTGAGGGAGAATTAAAGGTTGTTACAGACAGAGCTCCATCAGAAAAGGAAATGGAAGACTTGTTATTTACTTGGAAAATTGTTAAATACACTAAGTCAAATGGTATTGCAATAGGTAAGGATAAGCAGTCTGTAGGTATTGGACCTGGACAGGTTAACAGAATTTGGGCTACAGAACAGGCTATTGACCATGGTACAAAGCAGCTTGGTGAAGATGTAGTTAAGGGTG
>JBJFFW010000018.1:0-7862 GCA_051892075.1 Lachnospirales bacterium | reverse complement strand
TCATCTGGCCATATTGAAGATTGAACTTCGCCAATATGTGCCTTTCTTAAAAAGAACATACAAATTCTTGACTGACCGATACCACCGCCAACTGTATAAGGAAGATTACATTCAATAATATCCTTTTGGAATGGAAGGTTGGCTCTTTCAGTGCAGCCTGCTTTTTCAAGCTGAGTTTTAATAGAGTTTTCATCAACTCTTATACCCATTGAAGAAAGCTCAAGTGCAATATCTAAAACAGGATAATACACAATAATATCACCATTAAGTTCCCAATCATCATAATCAGGAGCTCTGCCATCGTGTTTCTGACCTGATTTTAAAAGGTCACCAATTTTCATTACAAAAATTGCACCATGTTCTCTTGCTTCTTCGTGTTCTCTTTCCTTTGGAGTCAAGTTTGGATATTTATCTTCAAGTTCTTGAGTTGTTATAAATTCAATATCCTCAGGAAGAACTCTACCTATATAGTTATACTTTGATGCCATATAATTTTCAGTAGATTTTAAAGCAGAATATACATTTCTTACTACTTCTTTAAGAGTTTCAACATTTCTCTGTTCCTTAGAAATAATTTTTTCCCAATCCCACTGGTCAACATAAATAGAATGAAGATTATCTGTAACTTCATCTCGTCTAATGGCACTCATATCAGTATAAAGACCCTCGCCAGAGTGGAAACCATACTTTTTAAGAGCCATTCTTTTCCATTTAGCAAGAGAATGGACAATTTCAACTTCAAGACCGTTTTGTTCTTTAATATCAAAATTAACAGGTCTTTCAACACCGTTAAGGTTATCGTTAAGTCCGGTTGCAGGATTTACAAAAAGTGGAGCAGATACTCTTGTAAGGTGTAAAGCCTTAGCAATTTCTCTTTCAAAATAGTCTTTTACTTCTTTAATAGCAATTTCAGTTTCTCTTATACCAAGAGCAGGCTTATAGCCTGGAACAATAGTTAAATTTTCCATATAAAATCTCCTTTATTAGAGTAAGCAGTTATTTACAGTTCTTGGGAATGGTAATACATCTCTGATATTCTGCATACCTGTAATATACATTACGCATCTTTCAAAGCCAAGTCCAAAACCTGCGTGTCTGTTAGTACCATATTTTCTAAGGTCAAGATAGAAGTCATAATCCTCTTTATTTAAGCCACATTCTTCCATTCTCTTAACAAGAGTGTCATAATCATCTTCTCTTTGAGAACCACCAATAATTTCACCAATACCAGGTACAAGACAGTCCATAGCTGCAACAGTTTTGCCGTCTTCATTAAGTTTCATATAGAAAGCCTTAATTTCCTTTGGATAATCTGTTACAAAAACAGGCTTTTTATAAATCTGTTCTGTAAGGTATCTTTCGTGTTCTGTCTGTAAATCACAACCCCAACTAACCTTATATTCAAAATTATCGTTATTCTTTTCAAGAATTTCAATAGCTTCTGTATAGGTTACATGGGCAAAATCAGAGCTTGCAACAAGTTTTAATCTTTCAATAAGACCCTTGTCAATAAATTTGTTGAAAAATTCCATTTCTTCAGGAGCATTTTCCAACACATAATTAATAACATATTTTAACATTGCTTCAGCTAACATCATATCGTCTTTAAGGTCTGCAAAGGCAATTTCAGGTTCTATCATCCAAAATTCAGCAGCATGTCTTGTAGTGTTAGACTTTTCAGCTCTAAAAGTAGGTCCAAATGTATAAACATTTTTAAAAGCCATAGCATAAGTTTCAACATTAAGCTGACCACTTACTGTAAGATTTGTAGCTTTACCAAAGAAATCCTTAGAATAATCAATTTGACCATCTTCTGTAAGAGGTGGATTGTTCAAATCAAGAGTTGTAACTTGGAACATTTCTCCTGCACCCTCACAGTCACTAGCTGTAATAATTGGAGTATGAACATATACAAAATCTCTCTCTTGGAAAAACTTATGAATAGCATAGGCTATTATAGAACGAACTCTAAAAACAGCCTCAAAAGTATTTGTTCTTGCTCTTAAATGAGATATAGTTCTAAGATATTCAAAAGTATGACGCTTTTTCTGTAAGGGATAGTTTGGTGAGGACTGTCCTTCAATAATAACTTCTGTAGCCTGCATTTCAAAAGGCTGTTTAGCTTGTGGTGTTTCTACTAAAATACCTTTTACAATAAGTGCAGCACCTACATTTGTTTTAGCAATTTCAGAAAAGTTTTCAAGTTTATTATCAAAAACTACCTGTAAAGGCTCAAAAAAAGTACCGTCATTTATTACAATGAAGCCAAAAGTTTTAGAATCTCTTAAACTTCTGACCCAACCGCCTATTTGAATCTCCTTTCCAATATATTCTTCTCTGTTTCTAAAAATACATTTTATAGAAACTAATTCCATTTTAATTCCTCCTGTGTGTTATATATTTTGTGTGTATTTAAAATAGCTCAAGCTGAGCCGGAAAACCGTTAGCTTCTTTATCCTGAGCATTAATAAAGTGTCCTGTAGAAGGTACTTTTGTACTTCTGTAATATTCAATATCGTTAGTCTTAAAATTGTCTTTAGACATAATTCTTGTTAAAAGACTATTTCTCTTTAATGTATATATTGTAACACCACCTGATGATTTAGTCAACTTTAGAGGTATAAGTTCGCTGTTAATAAGCATTGCTTTGTCATTATCCCTTACTAAAAGTATATCAAGGTCGTTAGGAATATACATTATACCAACTAAATTAGACTTATTAGAATAAGCATTAATAAGCTTTTTTCTGTTAACCTTAGTCTGGTAAGCCGACATTTCAATTTTAGAAACTTTACCGTTTTCATAGGCAAAAAGCATAAAACCTTTATAATCATGGGAAGGTGTAATATAAACAATTTTTTCATCACTATCCATACCTAAAATATTGTTTAAATATTCACCAAAATTACTTGTTTTACATTCAGGTAAATCATAACACTTAACTTTATAAACATTAGCTTTATCTGAAAACATAAGAAATTCCGTTTTATTTGTGGTTTCTATTGTTTGCACAATTTCATCATTTTCTTTTAGCTTATGTTCGGCTGAAACTCTCATACTTGCCTGTAAAGAAACCTGAGTTATTTTCTTTAAATAATTTTCCTTTGTTAAGAAAAGTGTAACAGGGTAGTCCTCAATAAAATCATCTGTAGGAATTTCAACAATTTCATTTTCATAGACTATGGTAGTCTTTCTATCTTTACCAAATTTTTTTGCAACATTTTTAAGGTCTGATGTGATTACCTTTAAAACTCTTGTTTCGTGTTTTAAAATATCCTTTAAGTCATTAATTTCAGCTTTTATATCATCAATGGCTTTTGTTTGTTTTAAAATATATTCTTTATTAAGATTTCTAAGTTTTATTTCAGCCACAAATTCAGCCTGTATTTCATCAATATTAAATCCTGCCATAAGATTAGGAATAACCATAGAATCTTCTTCTGTATTTCTTATGATTTTTATTGCCTTATCTATATCCAAAAGTATTTTTTCAAGACCTTCAAGCAAATGAAGCTGTGCTGATTTTTTTTCTAAATCAAAAGCTGTCTGCCTTTTAACGCAACCCATTCTAAACTCAATCCAGTTATCTAAAATCTCTTTAATACCCATAGTCATAGGTGCACCATTAATAAGTATATTAAAATTACAGCTAAAACTATCAGTAAGAGGAGTCATATTAAATAACTTCTGCATAAGTTTGTCAGGGTCGGCACTTCTTTTAATATCAATGGCGATTTTAAGACCATTTAAGTCAGTTTCATTTCTTACATCATTAATTTCTCTTATCTTATTGCTTTTAACAAGCTCAATTATTTTATCTATTATAGCCTCTATATTTGTTGTATAAGGGATTTCATAAATTTCAATAATATTATTTTTCTTATCAAAATTGTATTTGGCTCTGATTTTAAAACTGCCTCTGCCTGTGTCATAAATTTTTTTCATTTCATCAGCATTATAAATGATTTCTCCCCCTGTTGTAAAATCAGGAGCTTTTAAATAATCCCTTAAATCTATATCGGCATTTTTAATATATGCTATTGTAGCCTCACATACTTCTCTTAAATTAAAACTGCAAATTGTACTTGCCATACCTACGGCAATACCTTTATTTGGAGTAACCAATACATTTGGAAAAGTAGTAGGGAAAAGTACAGGCTCTTTTAAAGTACCGTCATAATTATCAATAAAATCAACAGTATTTTTATCAATATTTTTAAAAATTTCACTGCAAATACTGTCAAGTTTAACCTCTGTATATCTTGAGGCTGCATAAGCCATATTTGTAGAATAAACCTTACCAAAATTACCTTTGCTGTCTACAAAAGGATGAAGCAGGGCGTCATTACCTCTTGTTAATCTAACCATTGTTTCATAAATTGTGGCATCACCATGAGGATTTAATTTCATAGTCTGACCTACAACATTTGTAGACTTTGTTCTTGGTCCATTTAAAAGTCCCATTTTATACATTGTATAAAGAAGTTTCCTGTGAGCAGGTTTAAATCCGTCAATTTCGGGAATTGCTCTTGACACAATTACACTCATTGCATAAGGCATATAATTAAGTTCAAGAGTATCTGTAATTTGCTGTTTAATGTATGGATTATCAATATTTTTTTTATTAGCCATTACATATCCTCCTTAGCTTAATTCTGTAAGGTCAATAAATTTATGACCATTATTTTCAATATGTTCCTTTCTTCCTTTAAGATTATCTCCAAGGAGCAAATCAAACATATCAGAAGTCTTTTTAGCATCTTCAGGCATTACTAAAATTAGCCTTCTTGTTTCAGGGTTCATTGTAGTTTGCCACATCATTTCAGGCTCGTTTTCACCAAGACCCTTTGACCTTTGTATATGATATTTACCTTTTATTTTAGATAGTATATCACTTTTTTCTTTTTCTGTATAGGCAAAATAAGTTTTTTCTTTTTTACCTGCTCCCGTTGTTATTTCATAAAGGGGAGATTCAGCAATAAAAACCTTGTGTTTTTCAATAAGTGTAGGAACTAATCTGTAAATCATAGTAAGAACCAAAGTTCTTATCTGAAAACCGTCTACATCGGCATCGGTACAGATTATAATTTTATCCCATCTTAAATTATTAATGTCAAAACTGTTTAAATCTGTTGTGTGCTTTGTCTTAATCTCAACACCACAGCCAATAACTTTCAATAAATCCGTTATAATATCTGATTTAAAAATTCTGTCATAGTTTGCTTTAAGACAATTTAATATTTTACCTCTTATAGGCATAATACCCTGAAATTCTGCATCTCTGCCAAGCATAACAGAGCCAAGGGCAGAATCACCCTCTACAATATAGAGTTCTCTTTTTGAAACATCTTTTGTACGGCAGTTTACAAATTTTTCAACTCTGTTATTCATATCAATACTGCCTGTAAGTTTCTTCTTTATATTAATTCTTGTTTTTTCGGCAGTTTCTCGACTTCTTTTATTAACCAAAACCTGTGAAGCAATTTTATCTGCATCAGCTTTATTTTCTATAAAATATATTTCAAGCTGTTTTTTAAGATAATCAGTCATTGCCTCTTGTATAAATTTGTTGGTTATTGATTTTTTAGTTTGGTTTTCGTAACTTGTCATAGTAGAAAAACTGTTAATAATTATAACAAGACTATCCTCTATGTCTGAAAATACAATTTTCTTTTCATCTTTTTTATATAAACTGTTATTTTTTAAATAGGCATCAATAGCTGAAACAAAGGCACTTCTAACTGCTTTATCAGGAGAACCGCCATGTTCAAGAAAGCTTGAATTATGGTAATATTCTAATTTGTTTACTTCATTATTAAAGCAAAAACTAAGCTCAAATTTAAGTCTGTATTCAGGCTTATCGGCTCTGTCACGACCCTTTGTTTCATAGGAATAATATTGAGGCAAAGTAATGGCTTTTTCACCGGCTATTTCTTCTATATAATCTCTTATACCATTTTCGTAGCAATAGGTATATTTTTCTCCGGTAGATTCATCTGTAAGCAAAAAGGTAAGTCCGGCATTGACAACACATTGTTTTTTTAGTATATCCTTAAAATAATCAATAGGAATATTTATATCAGTAAATACATCTCTGTCAGGTTTCCAATGAATTATAGAGCCTGTCTTTTTAGAATTAGTAGGAGTTTTTTTAAGTCCTCCAACATTTTCGCCTTTAATAAATTCAAGCTCATACTTATAGCCATCACGAATAATAGTAACATCCATAAATTCAGAGCTGTACTGTGTAGCACAAAGACCAAGACCATTTAAGCCCAAACTAAACTCATAGTTATCACCGGAATTATTAAGATATTTGCCTCCTGCATATAATTCGCAGAATAAAAGCTCCCAGTTAAATCTTTCTTCTTTTTGATTATAATCAACAGGTATACCACGACCATGGTCTGCCACAGTAATATCATGGTCCTTACCTAATATAATTTCAATTTTATTTCCAAAGCCTTCTCTTGCTTCATCTATAGAATTTGATAAAATTTCAAACACAGAATGACAGCATCCTTCAAGTCCGTCTGAACCAAATATAACAGCAGGTCTTTTTCTGACTCTGTCGGCACCCTTTAATGAAGAAATACTTTCATTATTGTATTCATTTGCTTTTGAATTATTTGCCAAAAATAACACCCTTTCAAATTTCACACTTACACAAGGGCAATTTTACCCTATATTATAGATTAACCCATAATAGTGTTTTTTGTCAAGAAATTATTTTTAGCAAAAAAATTTAAAAAATTAAAAGGAATTTATAGACTTATGTAGAATACATTAAATATAAGGTTGTCAGAATGAACGATAAACTATAGGACAACATATTTTTTTACAAGGAGGAGATTAAAATGGTAAAAATTCTCGCAGGTGAAAAAGGTGAAGGTAAAACAAAGAAGTTAATTAATATGGCTAATGATGCGTCAGTTAATGCCGGTGGAGTAGTTGTGTACATAGACGACGATAGCAGACATATTTATGATTTAAAGCATAGTATCAGATTTGTAGAGGTTGCAGAATTTCCGTTAGTAAACTATAGAGAGCTTGTTGGCTTTATTTATGGTATTTTATCTCAGAACAGTGATATTGAAGATATTTTTATTGATGGTATTTATAAGATTGTTGAAAAGCTTGACAATGAAGATATGATTAAGCTTATGACTAAGTTAAATGCTATTAGTGAAAAATATTCAATTAACTTTACTATTTCAGCTAATGTAAATCCTAATGATTTACCAAAAGAAATTAGTAATTTATTAATTTAATTTATAATTTTAGATTATTTTTATTCGGATTAAGAAAATAAACCCTGTTTTCACTAATATTTTTGAAAATAGGGTTTAATTTTTGGTTGTTTTGTAGAAAATAAATCTTCAAAAATTTGAAATTACAAAACTATTAACATAAAAAGGTGAAATATTTGAAATATTTTTGTTAAAAAAGTGAAATAATCTATTGAAATTAAATTTAGTATGTGGTATAATTTAAACATAGAGATTATGTTCGTACATAATTAAATTTACATATTATTAAGGAGGAATTTTCCAATGGGCAAAATTGTTACTATGGGTGAGATTATGTTAAGATTATCTACACCTGGCAACGAAAGATTTATTCAGGCAACAAAATTTGATATTAACTATGGCGGTGGCGAAGCTAATGTAGCTGTTTCTTTAGCTAACTATGGTCACGAAGCTGAGTTTGTTACTGCTGTTCCTGCTAATCCTATTGGCGAATGTGCTATCGCAGCTTTAAGAAAGTTTGGCGTTGAAACTAAGCATATTGCTAAGACTGGAGATAGACTTGGTATTTATTACTTAGAAACTGGTGCTTCTATGAGAGCATCTAATGTAGTT
>JBJFFW010000017.1:0-1818 GCA_051892075.1 Lachnospirales bacterium | reverse complement strand
CTTATGAGAATAAATAAGGAAACAGGTATTCCTCTTGTATGCACAAATGACCTTCATTATATAAATAAAGAAGATGCCGAAGCTCACGATATACTTTTGTGTATTCAAACAGGCTCTCTTTTAACTGATGAAAACAGAATGAGGTATGAGGGTGGTCAGTTTTACTTAAAATCTCAGGAGGAAATGTATTCACTTTTTCCTTATGCTGAGGAGGCATTGGAAAATACTAATAAAATAGCCGAAAGATGTAATGTGGATTTTGAATTTCATAATTACAAACTGCCAAAATTTGATGTGCCTGATAATATGACAAGCTATGAATATTTAAGAAAGCTCTGTTTTGAAGGACTTACAGAAAGATACGGCGATAAGGCAAAAAACCATTATGACAGACTTGAATATGAACTTAAAACCATATCTGAAATGGGTTTTGTGGACTATTTTCTTATAGTGTCAGACTTTATAAAATATGCCAAGGATAATGACATAGTAGTAGGTCCAGGCAGAGGTTCTGCCGCAGGCTCAATAGTAAGTTATTCCCTTAAAATTACAGACATTGACCCTTTGGAATATAATCTTATTTTTGAAAGATTTTTAAATCCCGAAAGAGTTTCAATGCCTGATATAGATATTGATTTTTGCTACAAACGCCGACAGGAAGTTATAGACTATGTAGTAAATAAATACGGAAAAGAACAGGTTTCACAGATTGTAACCTTTGGTACCCTGGCTGCACGAAATGTTATAAGAGATGTAGGCAGAGTTATGAACTTGCCTTATGCTGATGTAGATAAAATTGCAAAAATGATTCCAAGAGAGTTAAATATTACTCTTAAAAAAGCTCTTTATGACGAAGAACTTTCAAATCCTGAATTTAGGGAGCTTTATGAAACAAATGAAAGCGTAAAGCACCTTGTGGATATGGCAATGAAACTTGAAGGCTTGCCAAGAAATACATCAACTCACGCAGCGGGAGTTATTATTTCAGACAGACCTATTGTAGATTATGTGCCTCTTATGTTAAATACAAAGGATAATTCTATTGCAACTCAATTTGTTATGACAACTTGTGAGGAACTGGGACTTCTTAAAATGGACTTTTTAGGTCTTAGAAATATTACAATTATTCAAGACGCAATGAAAAGAATTAACCTTAAATTTAACACAGATATTAATGTTCATAATATTGATTATAAAGATAAAGAGGCTTTAAGGCTTATTGGTGAGGGTAATACTCTTGGTGTATTTCAGCTTGAAAGCCCCGGTATGACAAGCTTTATGAAAAGATTAAAGCCTGAAAGTATAGATGATATTATAGCAGGAATTTCTCTTTACAGACCGGGTCCTATGCAGTTTATAGGGGAATATCTTGAAAGCAAGAAAAATCCTAAAAATGTAAAATATGCCCACCCTTTACTTGAACCTATACTTAAAGAAACCTACGGTTGTATTGTATATCAGGAACAGGTTATGCAGATTGTTAGAAATCTTGCAGGTTATTCTCTTGGTCGAAGTGATATGGTAAGACGAGCTATGTCAAAGAAAAAGGCCGATGTTATGGCTAAAGAGAGAAATAACTTTATATATGGCTGTGAGGGTGTGCCAGGGTGTGTAGCTAATGGAGTAAATGAAAAAATTGCCAATGAAATATTTGACAAAATGACAGATTTTGCTCAATATGCTTTTAACAAATCCCATGCTGCTGCCTATGCCGTAGTTGCCTTTCAGACAGCTTATCTTAAAGCTCACTACCCTGTTTATTATATGGCAGCACTTTTATCAAGTGTAATGGACAGAGTTGAAAAAATTGCAGAATAT
>JBJFFW010000016.1:0-8017 GCA_051892075.1 Lachnospirales bacterium | reverse complement strand
TGGTTCAGCCTGCACAAGTGGCTCCCTTGACCCATCTCATGTACTTCTTGCAATAGGTTTGCCTCATGAAAAGGCTCATGGCTCTGTTAGAATGAGTTTAGGTCATTTTACTACAGAAGAAGAAATTGACTATGTAATTAAGGAGCTTCCTCCTATTATTGAAAGACTTAGAGAAATGTCACCATTATACGAAGAATTTGTTAAAAATCAGAAATAAGGAGAAAATTTATTATGCAATATAGTGAAAAGGTTATGGACCATTTTATGAATCCAAGAAATGTTGGAGAAATTGAAGACGCAAGTGGTGTTGGTACAGTTGGCAACGCTAAGTGCGGAGATATTATGAAAGTATATCTTAAAATAGAAGACGGAATTGTAAAAGATGCTAAGTTTAAAACTTTTGGCTGTGGTGCTGCCGTAGCAACAAGCTCTATGGCTACTGAACTTATTAAGGGAAAGACTATTCAAGAGGCTATGGAAATTACAAACAAGGCTGTTATGGAAGCTCTTGACGGACTTCCACCTATTAAGGTACATTGTTCATGTTTGGCAGAAGAAGCACTTCACGCAGCTTTATGGGACTATGCTGAAAAGAACAATATTGTAATTGAAGGACTTGAAAAACCTGTTGAAGATATAAGTGAACACGAAGAAGTTCCTGAAGAAGAATATTAATAGAGGTGTTCTAATGGCAAAGGTCGTTGTAGGTATGTCGGGAGGAGTTGACAGCTCTGTAGCCGCATACCTTTTAAAAGAACAGGGTTATGAAGTTATTGGAGTAACTATGGATGTCTATGGCGGAGAGGATTTAGAGGGTAATTGCTGTGGCTTTACTGCCTCACAAGATGCAAGAAAAGTTGCCTACAAACTTGGTATACCTCATTATGTTCTTAATTTTAAAGATATTTTTAAAGAAAAAGTTATTGATTATTTTATAGAAGAATATCTCTCAGGCTGTACTCCTAATCCTTGTATAGCCTGTAACAGATATGTAAAGTGGGAGGCACTTTTGCAAAAAAGTCTTGCTCTTG
This sequence comes from Lachnospirales bacterium, assembly GCA_051892075.1. Taxonomy (GTDB): domain Bacteria; phylum Bacillota; class Clostridia; order Lachnospirales; family CAG-274; genus HGM11788. The sequence continues at coordinate 6,986 of JBJFFW010000016.1, read as the reverse complement.
GAGCTGATTTTATTGCAACAGGTCATTATGCAACTGTCATAAAACACCCTGTAACAGGCAGATACACTCTTAAAATGGCAGGCAATAAAGACCAGACTTATGCCCTTTACAACTTAACACAATTTCAGTTAAGTCATACTCTTATGCCTGATGGAATTTATGAAAAATCAGAAATAAGAGAAATTGCCAAAAAGATAGGACTTAATGTGGCAGATAAGCCTGACAGTCAGGATATTTGTTTTGTGCCTGACGGTGATTATGGAAAATTTATTGCTGAAAATAGCGACAAAACTTCTCCTATAGGTAATTTTGTAGATATTAACGGAAATATTTTAGGTCAGCATAAGGGAATATCAAACTATACAATAGGACAAAGAAAAGGACTTGGTATAGCTCTTGGTGTGCCTGCTTATGTTACTGAAATAAGAAAAGATACAAATGAAGTTGTAATTGGCTCAAATGAAGCTCTCTTTAAAACAAGGGTCCTTATTAAGGATTATAATCCTATGGCTTTTGAAGATATTGAAGGAGAAATGAGAGTACAAGGAAAACTAAGGTATAATCAGACAAAAGCAGATTGTATCATAAAAAAATCAGGCGATTTTGTAGAGGCAATTTTTGATACCCCTCAAAGAGCCGTTACTCCGGGACAGGCTGCCGTTTTTTATGACGGTGACTATGTTGTAGGTGGAGGAACTATAATAGGTTAGAAAATGGGATAGTCATATAATGGCTATCTCTTTTTTTAACTTTACTATTTTGTCTTTTTGTGGTATACTTAAAAAAAATTACGGAGGTATAATTATGAAATTTAAAACCATATTTACAACTTTATTTCTTGCAGGCTTAATGAGTGTTAATGCTTTTTGTGCAGGTATAAATGTAGTTTATAATAACGAACCTGTTGTATTTAGCGATGCTCAGCCTAAAATTATAAATGACAGAACTATGGTGCCTATAAGAGGACTTTTTGAAAAGCTTGGCTTTAGAATTACTTGGGACGACCTTAGCAAAATTGCAACTTTAAGAAGTGACCGTATTACTATATCTGCTTCTGAGGAGGTACTTGTGTGTCAGGTTGGTTCACAGTTTGTAGACCTTGACAAAAGCACAATGCCGGTTATAAGTGAAGGCAGATTATATTTACCATTAAGAGTTATTGCCCAGACTACAGGCTGTCTTGTAAACTGGGAGGCTGAAACTAAAACCGTAGTTATTGCAAAGCCTGAAAAGCAAACTGCAGGTGATGATGAAGATATTGAATATGCTGATGAAGGTTCAATGTATCCTAACGAACAGGAATATTTAAAGAGCTTATTTTACTATCTTGATGAAATTAAGCAGGAACTTATAACTTCAAGAGACCCAATGCTTATGAAGTTATACAATGTTAATAACACAATTTGGATTAATAAAAACAGCTATGATTATTCAGAAATTATAAATAACGCCAACAAAATTAAAGAATTAACTTCTACAGAAAGAATGGAAGATATTAAATCCACTACAAACAATTTTGCAGACATTATTATTTCAGCTTGTAGCATAGCTTCAGACAGTAAAATTGATGAGGCTTCTTTAAATAGTAAAATCAGCGATTTAGAAAGCCAAAGAGAGGGTATTTCTCTTGCATTTAGTATGGCACTTGTTGATTTCTTTAATAACAACAATGTATCCTATGAAAAATTATTTACTGAATATTGCTTAGATGCTATGAATTACTAAAAAATAAAGGATTGAGATTTATTTCTCAATCCTTTTAATATATTTAATTTATATGGAATACAAATCCCCACTGTTTTCACTTCTTGCAATAATATCTGCAATAGTAATATTATCTACAACGCTGTTAATAGCTTTATAAAGCTCCTCCCATATAAAAAGTGTCTGACAGTTACCGGCTCTGCTGCACTCATTAGGGTCAAACTCAAGACAGGACACAGGAGCAAGAGAGCCTTCTGTAAGTCTTAAAATCATACCTACAGTATATTCCTCAGGCTTTTTAGACAGTTTATAACCACCGTTTGCCCCTCTAACACTTTTTACAAAGCCAGCAGGCACAAGAAGTCTTATAATCTGTTCCAAATATTTTATTGAAACCTCCTGCCTTTTTGCAACATCTTTTAAAGAAATATATTCACCTGTATTATTCATTGCCAAATCAACCATAAGTCTTACAGCATATCTGCCTTTTGTAGATATTTTCATATCAGAACACCTCCTGATAGTATTATACTACAATCCATATCAAATTACAAGGCTTTAAAAGCTTCTTCAAGGTCAAATATAATATCATCAATGTGTTCAGTACCAATAGAAAGTCTGATAGTGTTTGGCTTAATACCCTGTTCTAAGAGTTCATCTTCATTAAGCTGAGAATGAGTTGTACTTGCAGGGTGAATAGCAAGGGATTTTACATCGGCAACATTTGCAAGAAGTGAGAAAATCTGTAAATTATCAATAAACTTCTTAGCATCTTCTTCTCTGCCCTTAATTTCAAATGTAAATATTGAGCCACCGCCATTAGGGAAATATTTGCTAAATAATTCCTTGTCAGTAAGAGATGGATGATTTACCTTTTCTACCTGTGTGTGGTTTGCAAGATATTCTACAACTTTCTTAGTATTTTCAACATGTCTTTCTACTCTTAAAGAAAGAGTTTCAAGTCCCTGTAAAAGTAAAAATGCGTTAAATGGTGAAAGTGTAGCACCTGTATCTCTAAGTAAAATAGCTCTTATTTTTGTAACAAAAGCTGCTTTTCCAACTGCCTTTGTAAAACTAATTCCATGATAACTTGGATTAGGCTCTGTAAGAGATGGGAACTTTCCGCTTTCCTCCCAGTCAAAATTACCACTATCTATAATCAAGCCACCAAGAGTAGTACCATGACCGCCAATAAACTTAGTAGCTGAATGAACTACAATATCAGCACCATATTCAATAGGTCTTACAAGATATGGAGTTGCAAAAGTGCTGTCAATTACAAGAGGAATTTTATGCTTATGAGCTACCTCTGCAAACTTTTCAATATCTGCAACATTAGAATTAGGATTTCCTAAAGTTTCAATAAATACAGCCTTTGTATTATCATCAATAGCTGCCTCTACTTCATCAAAATTATCAGGGTCCACAAATTTTGTAGTAATGCCATATTCAGGTAAAGTATGAGCAAGCAAGTTGTAAGTACCACCATAAATTGTCTTAGATGCTACAATATTATGTCCTGCCTGTGCAAGATTTTGGAAAGTGTAAGTAATAGCTGCTGCACCACTTGCTACAGCTAAGGCTGCCACACCACCCTCTAAAGCTGCAATTCTTTGTTCTAAAACATCTTGAGTTGGGTTTGTAAGTCTGCCATAAATATTACCTGCATCTCTCAAACCAAATCTGTCAGCAGCGTGTTCACTGTTATTAAATACATAAGAAGTAGTCTGATAAATAGGTACGGCTCTTGCTCCTGTTGCAGGGTCAGCACTTTCCTGTCCTATATGTAACTGCTTAGTTTCAAATCTTAAATTAGTTCTAGTTAAATTTCCCATTGTCCTTTTCCTCCTAAAATTTTATAAATATATTTGTATCCTTTTCATATCTGTTTAGTATGAATTACTGTAAATGTATATTACCATTTATTTCATAGTTTGTCAATAGGAAATTTATGATTTTTATAAATTTTTTTTATTTTATGTTTTTTAATATATTTTCACCCATATATAAGTCCTCTGGAGTTGTGATTTTAATATTGTTATAACTTCCCTCTACCATTTTCACCTTAACTCCTATTCTTTCTACAAGCATAGAATCATCTGTTCCCAATATGCCCTCACTAAATGCACTTTCATAAGCCTTCATTATAATATCATATCTAAAGGACTGTGGAGTATGAGCTGCCCAAAGTTTATCCCTTTTTGGAGTTTCATTAATATATCCATTTTCATCACAAATTTTTATAGTATCCTTAACCTTAACACCTAAGCAACAGGCATTATAAATCTTAGTTTCTTCTATTATATTGTGAATATTCTCCTCTGTAATAAAAGGTCTTACTCCATCGTGAACAAGTACAATATCACAATCTTTTGATACAGCCTTTAAACCGTTATAAACAGAATGTTGTCTTTCAGCTCCACCTGCCGTAATGGATTTTACTTTTTTAAAACCAAATTTATCTACAATTTCATTTTTAACAAAGTCAATATCTTCCTTACCTGTAACAATTATAATTTCACAAATATCCTTACTTTTTTCAAATGCCTCTATAGTATAAGATAAAATAGGTCTGTCATTAAGTAAAATATATTGTTTTGCCACTTTTGATTTCATTCTTTTGCCAACACCTGCGGCACAAATAATTACTGAATTTTTCATTAAAATCACCTCTTAAATACATTTTAGCATTGAAATATGTCATTTTCAAGGATATACTATAATTAGAGAGGTGATTTTATGAATTTTGTGGATATTATAATAAAAAAGAGAAATAACGAAAAACTTACTAAAGAAGAAATTTATTATTTTGTAAATGGTGCAGCTAATCTTACAATTCCCGATTATCAATTAAGCTCTCTCCTTATGGCTATTTGCATAAGAGGTCTTGACGAAGAAGAAACATCTCACCTTATAAAGGCTATGACTTTATCTGGAGAAGTCCTTGATTTATCTGATATTAAAGGAATTAAAGTAGATAAACATTCAACAGGAGGTGTAGGAGATACTACAACTTTAGTTTTAGCTCCTCTTGTTGCCTCTTTAGGACTTCCTGTTATAAAAATGAGTGGCAGAGGTTTAGGACATACAGGAGGAACATTGGATAAACTTGAATCAATACCAAATTTCAATGTAAATCTTACAAAGGAAATTGCAACAAAACAGGTTAATAAAATAGGTATTGCAATTATGGGACAAACTGCTAAACTTGTGCCTGCTGACAAGGTTTTGTATCAATTAAGGGATGTTACAGGCACAGTTGAAAGTATACCTCTTATTGCCTCAAGTATAATGAGCAAAAAAATTGCAGGAGGAGCTGACGGAATAGTATTAGATGTTAAACTTGGAAAAGGTGCTTTTATGAAAAATATTGAAGATGCAAGAAATTTAGGGGATATTATGATTAAAAGCGGTAAAATTTTGGATAAGAAAATGAGTGTTTTAATAACCGATATGAATGAGCCTTTAGGCTTAAATATAGGCAACAGCCTTGAAGTAATAGAGGCTATTGAAATTTTAAAGGGTAATATTTCAGGCAGACTTAAAGAGGTTTCTCTATCACTTGCACAAGAAATGCTTGTTATGGGAGAAATAGCAAAAGATTATGATACTGCCTATAAAATGCTTAATGAAAATATAAATAACGGAAAAGCTATAGAAAAACTTGAAGAACTTATTTTATCTCAAGGTGGAAATGCTAATGTTATTTATGACTATTCTATTTTTGATAAGCCAAAAGAAAGTTTTGCATTATTAAGTGATAAAGAGGGATATATAAATGAAATTGATGCTTATAAAATAGGACAGGCATCAGTTGCAACAGGTGCAGGAAGAATAACAAAAAAAGATAATATTGACCCATCTGCCGGAATAATTATGAATAAGAAAATAGGTGATGAGATTAGAAAAGGAGAAGTAATAGCTAAAATTTTTGCCTCAACTTCTGAAAAATGTGAAAATGCGTCAGAAATTATTAAAAAGGCAGTTAAAATCGGTGATAAACCAAACTTATCACCTGTTGTATATGAAATAAGGAGGTAGTTTTTTATGAAGAAAAGAGCAATAATCATAGTTTTAGATGCTGTTGGAATTGGAGAACTTCCAGATGCTAAAGACTATGGTGATGAGGGTTCAAATACCCTTATGCACACAAAGGAAGCCTACCCAAGCCTTAATCTTAAAAATATGGAAAAGCTTGGACTTGGAAATATTGAGGGTTACAATGTCTATAAAAAAGAAGAAAACCCTATTGGAATTTATGGAAAAATGGCTGAAAAGTCAAAAGGAAAAGACACTACAACAGGTCATTGGGAAATAGCAGGACTATATCTTTCAAAACCATTTCCAACTTATCCAAATGGTTTTCCAAAAGAAATAATTGAAGAATTTGAAAATAAAATAGGCAGAAAAGTCATAGGAAATAAAGTAGCCTCTGGCACAGTTATAATAAATGAACTGGGAGATTTGCATATTAAAACAAAATCACCTATAGTCTATACATCAGCCGATAGTGTATTTCAAATTGCTGCCCACGAAGATATAATTCCTGTTGAAACACTTTATAAATATTGTCAAATTGCAAGAGATATGCTTGATGTAGGCAGAGTAATTGCAAGACCTTTTGTAGGAGAAAATGGAAATTATAAAAGAACAGTAAACAGAAAAGATTTTTCCCTTGAGCCTATAGGGAAAACAATTTTAGACTATGTAAAAGAAAGTGGATTAGAGGTTAATGCTGTTGGAAAAATTGAAGATATTTTTTGCAATAGAGGTATAACAAATTCAGTTCACACCCACACAAACGAAGAAGGAATAGAACAAACAATAAAATATATAAATGAGGCAAATGACGGACTTATTTTTACAAATTTAGTTGATACTGATATGCTTTATGGTCATAGAAATGATGTAGAAGGCTTTGCAAAATCCCTGCAATATTTTGATGATAATCTTCCAAGAATTATAGATGCTATGACAGATGAAGATTTGCTTTTTGTAACAGCCGACCATGGCTGCGACCCAACTACACCGTCTACAGACCATTCAAGAGAATATGTATTTTTACTTGGATATGGCAAAAATATTAAGCCTAAAAATATAGGTGTAAGAAAAACCTATGCCGATTTAGGAAAGACCGTACTTGATTTTCTTAATATAGAAAATAATATTGATGCCGAAATATTCTAATATAACTGGCAAAAAGGCTCAAACCCTTAGGGGAATGAGCCTTTTTTTTATTAATTCTTAAATAATAAATTTATAACTACTATTTAACTTTATAA
>JBJFFW010000015.1:0-8031 GCA_051892075.1 Lachnospirales bacterium | reverse complement strand
GCCATTGGTCTTTCACCCTGTACGATGTTAATATCAACAGCAGTCTGGTTATCCTCATAAGTTGAGAAAATCTGCTTTTTATTTGTAGGAATAGTAGTGTTTCTAGGAATTAAAGCAGTAGCTACACCACCTGCAGTTTCAATACCAAGAGTAAGAGGAGTTACATCAAGAAGAAGTACACTGCCTGCACCCTCGTCACCTGCTAACTTACCACCCTGAATACAAGCACCAATAGCTACACATTCATCAGGGTTAATTCCCTTAAATGGTTCTTTACCTGTAATCTTCTGAACTTCGTCCTGAACAGCAGGAATTCTTGTAGAACCACCAACAAGTAATACCTTGCTAAGTTCTGATGCAGAAATATCAGCATCTCTTAAAGCATTCTGTACTGGAACTAATGTAGCCTCTACAAGGTCAGCAGTAAGTTCATTAAACTTAGCTCTTGTTAAAGTTATATCTAAATGCTTAGGACCGTCTGTACCAACTGTAATATAAGGAATATTAATATTAGAAGTTGTAGCAGAAGATAATTCCTTCTTAGCCTTTTCAGCAGCTTCTTTTAATCTCTGCATAGCCATTTTATCAGTAGATAAATCAATACCTTCCTTAGCCTTAAAATCGCCAACTAAGTAATCAATAATTCTCTGGTCAAAGTCATCACCGCCTAAGTGGTTATTACCACTTGTAGCAAGAACTTCGATAACACCATCACCAATTTCAATAATAGATACATCAAATGTACCGCCACCAAGGTCATAAACCATAATAGTCTGTTCCTGTTCATTATCAAGACCATAAGATAATGCAGCAGCAGTAGGCTCGTTTATAATTCTCTTAACATCAAGACCTGCAATCTTACCTGCGTCCTTTGTAGCCTGACGCTGAGCATCTGTAAAGTAAGCAGGAACAGTAATAACAGCTTCTGTAACAGGCTCACCAATATAAGATTCAGCATCCTTTTTTAACTTCTGTAAAATCATTGCAGAAATTTCCTGTGGTGAATACTTCTTATCATCATAGTTAAACTTGAAATCCTCACCCATATGTCTTTTAATAGAAATAACTGTACCGTCTACATTAGTAACAGCCTGACGCTTAGCAGTTTCACCTACTAATCTTTCTCCTGATTTTGTAAATGCAACAATAGATGGAGTAGTTCTTGCACCTTCAGCATTAGCTATAACTGTAGGCTGACCACCTTCCATAACTGCTACACAAGAGTTTGTTGTACCTAAGTCAATACCAATAATTTTTCCCATTATAAATCTCTCCTTTTTTATAAATCTATATTTTAATTAATTTGCTACCTTTACCATACTTGGTCTTATAACCTTATCGCTGTGTTTATATCCCTTTTGGAATACTTCAACAATTACATTATCATCACAGCTTTCATCATCAATGTGCATTATAGCTGAGTGATAATTAGGGTCGAAAGGCTCGCCAAGAGCAGGAATTTCCTCAACACCTAATGAAGCTAAAATTTCAAGAAATTGCTTTAAAATCATCTCCACGCCTTTATAGGTGCTGCTTTCCTTATCCTCTGCCATATCTACAGCTCTTTCAAAGTTGTCAATAACAGGCAAAAGCTTTTCTATAGTATCTCTCACACCACTATTATACATTCCTGTTTTTTCAGCATTAGACCTTTTTCTGAAATTTTCAAATTCAGCAAGCTGTCTAAGCCACTTATCATAATTTTCCTGAGCCTTTTTTTCAGCTTCCTCAAGCTTTTCTTCAATAGTAGGCTCTTTTGGCTCCTCTTTAGGTTCTTCATTTTTTTCCTCAGAGGTATTTTCCTCATTTACAGGAGTTTCTTTTTCCAATACTTCATCTTTATCTAACTCTCTATCCATCTTTACCTCCATATTTATCATCATCAAGAATAGAATTTATTGCACTATCCAATGTTTTAACAATTTCATTAATTACCGATACCGTCTGTGAATAATTCATTCTGGTAGGTCCAATAACTCCGATTTTGCCATAAGAATTGTTGTATTTATACTTTGCTTTAACAATACTGCAATCTTTAAGCTCATCTAAATTATTTTCACCACCGATAAGTATCTGCACCCTTTCTTCATCATTATCATCCCCCTTGCCTAACAAAGTAATAAGCATTTCTTTTTCTTCCAAAGCCTGAAAAATATTTTTGGCTTTTTCAACATTACTAAATTCAGGAAAGCCTAAAATATTTCTAACACCACTGGTGTATAAATGAACATCTTCTTCCTCTTGAATTGTAGTAATAATTGCTTTAATAACTTTTGCTATAAGTTCCTGATGAGTTATAAACCTTTCTAAAATATGGCTTACATTAACCCTATCAAAGCTATCAAGACTCATACCTTTAAGTTCTTTGTTGATACTGTTTGAAATTTTGTTAAGTTCGTCCATATCAGGCGACTTACTAAGAGAGATAATATGGTTTTTAATAGCCTTATTATCTGTAACAATAACCGCCGCTATAGTCTTTTCATCAACAGGAACGAGCTGAATATGCTTTATCCTTACAGCAGACTTTTTATCTTTAGGCTCTGTAACTACTGTAGTATAATTAGTAAGCATTGCCAAAGCCTTAGCCGTCTGCTCCATAAGATACTCAACTCTGCTAACATTAAGTGAAATTGCATTTTTCAAAAATTCAATCTCATCAACACTAAGCTCTTTCTGCTTCATAAGATTATCCACATACAATCTGTAACCAAGCTGAGAAGGAACTCTGCCGGAGGAAGTATGCACCTGTTCGATGTAGCCTAAATCCTCCAAATCACTCATTTCATTACGAATAGTTGCAGGAGAAATACCAAGATTATATTTTTTAGCAATAGTTCTTGAACCAATAGGCTCTGCTGTTGCAATATAATCAGTAATAATAGCTTCTAAAATTCTGATTTTTCTTTCATTTAATTTCATCAGCCATATTCCTCCTTACCTTAACTTATTAGCACTCAATAACTCCGAGTGCTAACTGTAGTTATAATATACCACAAGGGTTAAACTTTGTCAATAGTTTTTAATAATTTTTTTTACGAGTTTTGAAATTTTTATTTTTCAATTAAAAAAGGCTCTCGTTAAACGAAAGCCCTTTAAAAAATCACTTATTTAATTATTAGTTATTAACTCTGCCTAAATATTCACCAGTTCTTGTGTCAATCTTAACAATTTCACCTTCACTAATAAATAAAGGAACATTAATCTGAGCACCTGTTTCAACTATAGCAGGCTTAGTAGCACCTGTAGCAGTATCACCCTTAAATCCAGGTTCAGTTTCAGTAATCTGAAGTTCTACAAAAAGAGGTGGCTCAATACCAAACACACTACCCTGATAGCTAAGAACCTTAACTACTTCATTTTCCTTAACAAACTTTAATGTGTCACCTACTTCACTTGCTGCAATAGCAATCTGGTCATAAGTTTCAACATCCATAAAGTTATATAACTCACCGTCATTATAAAGATAAGTCATATCCTTTCTGTCAATATGTGCCTTAGGCATTTTTTCAGTAGGTCTGAAAGTCTTTTCAACTACAGCACCAGAAACAAGATTTTTTAACTTAGTTCTTACAAAGGCAGCACCCTTACCAGGCTTAACGTGCTGGAACTCCAAAATCTGATAAATATTTCCCTCATATTCCATTGTAACGCCGTTTCTAAATTCACCAGCAGAAATCATAAATTTTCCTCCTTAAAATAAATGGTTTGTAATTATAATACATTATAATAGTATATTTTTCAAGTATTTTTTACTTTTTTTCAAAATTGTTACTATTTTACTAATTTTTCGCCAACTTTAAACACATCTCCGGCACCCATTGTAATAAGTAAAGCACCGTCAGGACAATTTTCTCTTACATATTTTTCAACATTATCAAGAGAACCTCCATAAACAGCACCCTCAATCTTACAAGCCAAGTCCTTAGAAGAAACAAGACCTGTGTCCTTTTCTCTTGAGGCATAAATATCTGCCACAATGACCTTATCAGCCTTAGATAAAGCCTTAGCAAAATCATCTAATAAAGCCTTTGTTCTTGTGTAGGTATGAGGCTGGAATATAATCCAAAGCTCCTTAATATTCATACCTCTTGCACTATTAATTGTAGCCTCTATTTCAGTTGGGTGATGAGCATAGTCATCAACTACCATTACATCTCTAAACTTTCCCTTGTGCTGAAATCTTCTGTCGGTGCCTGTATAATTGTAAATACCCTTTAAAATATCATCTACATTAAGACCATATTCATAAGCTAGAGCAAAGGCACTTAATGAATTTGAAATGTTGTGGTCGCCAGGGATTCTTAAATTAATTTCAGCTATTTCCCTACCCTTATAATTAGCCTTAAAAGTTGCAAATCCAAGGTCGTTAAACTTAATATCAGTAGGATACCAGTCAGCACTATTATCCATACCATAGGTAATAACTCTTGTTTTTATACCGTCTATAACCTCAGATAATCTAGGAATTTCATTATTTATAACAAGAAAACCATTTTCAGGTAATCTCATTGCAAATTTATGAAATGACTTATAAATATTGTCAAGATTTTTAAAATAATCTACATGGTCAAGGTCAATATTTAAAATAATTGCTGAATGAGGATTAAATTTTAAAAAGCTGTCGCAGTATTCACAGGTTTCAAGTACAAAATAATCTTTATCTCCTACTTTATAATTACCATTAATACTTGGAAGCATACCTCCAATAGAAACAGTAGGGTTTAAATCTGCCTGTAAAAATATTTCCGTAACAAGAGAAGAAGTTGTAGTTTTTCCATGAGTTCCCGCTACAGATACAGGGTGATTATATGAAAGCATAAGCATACCTACAAGCTCTGCTCTGTCAATTACAGTAGCTTTTGATTGTCTTGCTGCCATAAGTTCAGGGTTGTCCTCTCCAATAGCTGCAGTATAAACTACAAGGTCAATATCCCTAGTTATATTTTCAGCTTTTTGACCAATTATAACCTTAATTCCCATTTCTTCCAATTTTTTTGTGGTAACAGACTCGTTTGCATCAGAACCTGAAACAACTTTTCCCTGACTGTCAAGAATTTCTGCAAGACTTGACATAGATATACCACCAATACCTATAAAATGAATTTTCTTAAAATCAGCTAATTCCATAAATAAACTCCCCTCTATTTTGCATTATCAACATAATTATATACATACTCTGACATATTCTCAAGAGTATAATACTCTCCCATAGCCTCAAGAGTATAAGCTGTAGATGTTACCGCATCATACCAATATATTCTCTGTAAAGGTAAAAGCTGGTCAAGATTTGAAGGACTGCCATACTTTGCCTCAGTAGTACCGTTTTTAATATTATTTTTAACTCTTTCGTCAAATTCATAACCATCAGGAACATAATGAACAGTTCTGTCTATAAACTTACATTCCATTCCATTAATGGTTGTGTCTTTAAGATTATCACTTTTTGGCAAGCTTTCATTATATTCATCTAAAGACATTTTAACACCTTTAACTTCAAGAGTATTTTTTTCATCTTTAACATTACTGAAGCTATAAACAATCTCTCCATTGGAAATACTATAATCTGAAAGTACAAAATCTTTTATTTCATCAGTTTGTGTAATATCTCCCATTCCTGCCTGCTGCATTTCTTCATCAGTGGGCAAAGAAATTTTCTTTACACTGTTTCCACAGCCTGTAAAAACTAAACAGGCACAAACAGAAAATACAAAAAAGCCTTTTTTAAATATGTGTTTCATAAAAGTTCCTCTTAAAAATAAAATTTAGTTAATAAATTTAATAAATTGTATAAAATAAGTATATCACAAAATAAGAAAAAATCAAACAGTATTTAAAATTGAATTTTTTAACAATTTTTCTTGCATTTGTCTGACAATTTAATCGTGATTTTATATTATTATTTTTTAATAAATTCATTATTTTAACTAAAAATTAACAGAAATTAATAACAATTATCCATAAATAATAGTAAAATTATATAAAATAATATTACAACACGAATTTTTGTGTTGAATTACTTGCTTTTTTTATGAATTAGTGTTATCATATTAAGCGTATAATTTTTAAACTATGGATTATGAAACATTTTTATATGATATATTAATAAGGAGGTCAAAAAATGGCTAAGGAAAAAAGCGGTGCTTTAGCTGCTATTAATAAGATGGTATTGCCTCAGACTCTTAATAATATTCTTAAAAAGAGCAATGCCAAAATTACTTTGCCTGAAACTAAGGAAGAATTATTCGACCTTGCTTTAGGCGGAAAAGAAAAAATGACAAAAGATGTTAACATTGATGTTAATGGTGAAACTATTAGAGAAGCTTATGTAGCTAAGTGTAAAAATGGTATTGTAGCAAACTTTGACGATATTTCACTTCGTCGTAGAGACCCTAATTCAATGGTTATTGCTGATGATTTACCAACTGATAAGCCAACACACATGGAAAGATTTGGTATTCCTTTTGACGGAATTAGAAATGAAACTTTTGAATGGCTTATGAAACAGGAAAGCCTCATTGTAGTTCCTTTCTTCGCAGGTAATGTTCAGATGGGTATTAAATATCCATGTCTTGCTGTAATTCCTGGAAACAGTGGTTTCTTTGCTACAGCTTTAGCTGAACTTCAGGGCTTTATTCCAGCAAGTGAAGTTCCTAATCTTTTTAAGCCAAAGGCTGTAATTTATGTAGCTCCACCTTTCCGTCATACTCATTATAACGGAAAGCAGATTGTAGTTCATAACAGAATGTATGATATGCAGGAAATCTTTAGCTACAACTTATATTTAGGACCATCTGCTAAGAAGGGTGTTTACTCTATTTTACTTCACATTGGTGAAGAGGAAGGCTGGGTAACTTTACACGCATCTACTGTAAAGGTTGTTACACCTTACGAGCTTGAACTTACTATTATGCACGAAGGTGCTTCAGGTGGTGGTAAGTCAGAAATGACTGAACCAATCCACAGAGAAGTTGACGGTAAGGTTTTACTTGCAACAAACAGTATTACAGGTGAAGAAACTTATGTTTCTATTTCTGATACTGCTACTTTATATCCTGTAACTGATGATATGGCACTTGCTCACCCATCACTTCAGAACGACAGCAAAAAGCTTGTTGTTTGTGATGCTGAATATGGTTGGTTCTTAAGAGTTAACCACATTGACCAGTATGGTACTGAGCCTGAAACTGAAAAGGCTTGTTGTCATCCAAAGGAGCCACTTGTATTCCTTAATATGAATGCTGTTCCTGGTTCTACTTGTCTTATTTGGGACCATATTGAAGATGCTCCTGGTAAGCCTTGTCCTAACCCTAGAGTAATTATGCCTAGAAAGCTTAAAAACAATGTACTTAACGGTGCAGTGGAGGTTGATGTACGAAGCTTTGGTATCCGTACTCCTCCTACAACTAAGGCTCACCCTGATTACGGTATTATTGGTATGTTCCATGTTCTTCCACCTGCTCTTGCTTGGGTATGGAGACTTGTTGCACCAAGAGGATATGCTAACCCATCTATTATAGATAACAGTGGTAATGCTAATGCTTTAAAGAGTGAAGGTGTTGGTTCTTACTGGCCATTCTGTACAGGTAAGATGGTTGACCAGGCTAACCTTTTATTAGAGCAGATTTTAAATACTCCTAGTACAAGATACATTCTTATTCCTAACCAGTATATTGGTGCTTATAAGATTGGTTTTGCAGGTGAATGGGTAACAAGAGAATACTTATCAAGACGAGGCGGTGCTAAGTTTAAGCCTGAACAGCTTGAAGCAGCAAGATGTCCAATTCTTGGTTATATTCCAAAGTCAGTTAAAATTGACGGTACTCCTATTAATCCTGGTCTTATTAAGGTTAATATTCAGGGTCGTGTAGGTAATGAGGCTTATGATATTGGTGCTAAATTCCTTACTGATTTCTTTAAGGAACAGCTTAAGAAATTTGACACACCTGAACTTCTTCCACTTGGTAGAAAGATTATTAAGGCAGTTATGGACGATGCAAGTGTAGAAGAATTCTACAACTTAATTCCAAA
>JBJFFW010000014.1:0-8088 GCA_051892075.1 Lachnospirales bacterium | reverse complement strand
TGGAATTTGAAGACCACAGACCTCTTTATGACTGGGTTGTAAATAATATTGATTTTGAAGTTAAGCCAAGACAGATTGAATTTGCAAAACTTAATTTATCATATACTATAATGGGTAAGAGATATTTAAGAAATTTAGTGGAAACTAATCAGGTTGACGGTTGGGACGACCCTAGACTTTGTACTTTATCAGGTATTCGCCGTCGTGGCTACACTCCTGAGTCAATTAGAAACTTCTGTGCTATGGTTGGTGTATCAAAGGCTAATTCTGTTGTAGACCTTGCTCAGCTTGAATATTGTATAAGAGAGGATTTGCAGCCAAAAGTTCCTGTAGTTATGGCTGTTCTTAACCCTATTAAGCTTATTATCGACAATTATCCTGACAATCAGACAGAGATGCTTGAAATTGAAAATCATGCTAAAGATGAAAGTTTTGGCAAAAGAGAAGTTCCTTTTTCAAAAGAACTTTATATTGAAGCTGATGACTTTATGGAAGATGCTCCAAAGAAATTTTTTAGACTTACTCCGGGCAGAGAAGTAAGATTAAAAGGTGCTTATTTTGTAACCTGCACAGGTTGTGTAAAAGATGAAAATGGAAATGTAGTGGAAGTTCACGCAACTTATGACCCTGCAACAAAAAGCGGTCTTAACTTTACTGAAAGAAAGGTTAAAGGTACTATTCACTGGGTTAATGCTTCTACTGCCGTTAAAGCTAAGGTTAATCTTTATGAAAATCTTGTTGTTAGTGATGAAAATTCTGACAATGGCTATAGTTTAAATCCTAATTCTTTAAAAGTCGTTGATGCTTTTATTGAACCTGAAATTAAAAATACTAAGCCTATGGATAGATTCCAGTTTTTAAGAAACGGATATTTTGTGGCTGATTCTAAACATTGTAAAGAGGACTCACTTGTATTTAACAGAATTGTATCTTTAAAGAGTTCTTTTAAGCCTAACAAGTAATTTTGGAGGTTTAGTTTAAAATGAGTAAAAAAAATTATGATGACTACGAAAACGATATGGATTTCGTAGAAGAAAAGAAGAAAAAGCCTAATAAAAAGCAGCATAAAAATCATAGCAGCGAAAAAAAGGCTAAATCATCAAATAATAATCATAAAAATAATAAGGTTAATAAAGATTTTGTAGCTAAAAAGAAAAAGCCTAAGAGAAGTTTTAAAGCTAAGTTTTTTATGTTTTTAACTACTATTCTTGTAATAGGTTGTATTTGTGTTACAGCATTTTTAGTTTGTTTTTATCTTGGTGTTTTTGAAGAAAAAGTTGTTGATACAGAAAAGCCTAAGGATAAATCTATTACCTCAGCTTTTACAGAAATGATTACTCCTACTTTACCTGAAAGAACTACTTTTCTTATTGCAGGTACGGATAAAGACGGCTCAAGAACAGATACTATTATGATGGGTTGTTACAACTCTGTCTTAGAGGAACTTACTATAATTTCAATTCCAAGAGATACTCTTGTGTATGTTGATGATGAAACTTATGAACAAATGAATGAATACTTCCCTGAACCGGGACAGCATGGTATGAAGATTAATGCTTTAAGGCATTATGGCACAAAGGGTGATGACCCAGATGCAAAGGATTATTATGAGCCTGGTATGAATCATCTTAGAAAGTGGGCAGAAAATACAGCAGGCACTAAAATTGATTATATGGCTGTTGTAAGTTTTGATGCTTTTACTTATATTATTGATGAAATTGGTGGTATTGAATACGATGTTCCAATGAGAATGTATTATAGATGTGATGACCTTCTTATTGACTTACAGCCGGGACTTCAAACTCTTAACGGAGAACAGGCAGAAGGACTTGTAAGATTTAGACACGATTATGTAAATGGTGATATAGGCAGAGTTGAACAGCAGCAAAACTTTATGAAAGAATTAATAAAACAGCTTGCAAATAAAGATACTATTCTTTCAAAGCCTGTTCCATTTATTACAGCTTTCTTTAAATATGTGGATACGGATATGAGTATTGCTGATGCTACAAAGTTTGTTTCAGTATTTAAGAATTTTAATGCAGAAAATGTCGTTACATATACCCTTCCAGGTGATGTAGGCAGCCTTTATGGTATATCAGGTGGTTGGATTATGAACGAAAATGAAACTGCAGAGCTTTTCCACGAAATATTTGTTCAGCCTTCATCTGAAATTAAGGCTGAAAGAGAGGCTGCTGCTGCAAAAGACCAGATTACAGCAGTTAATTCTTCTAAGTTTAACGATAAAGACCTTGAAATTCAGGTATTAAACGGAAGTTATACAAATGGTATTGCCACTAAGACTTTAACAGAACTTACTTCTCTTGGTTATAAAGCTATGTCTGTTGGTGACTTCACAGGTCAAAAGACTAATAACACAAGAATTTATGTTAAAGAAGACGGAATGGCACAAACTCTTGTAGATAACTTTAAGGATACTGAAGTAATTGTAGATACAAATGTGGACTACACTGAAAAATATGACATTGTAATAGTATTGGGTATAGGTGAAGGACAATGAAAATAGCTATTATTGGCGGTGGTGCTTCAGGACTTGTGGCAGCCATTGAAGCCAAAAGACAGTCACCTAAAACAGATGTAGTTATAGTTGAAAAACTGGACAGAGTTGGTAAAAAAATATTAGCTACCGGCAACGGCAGATGTAACTACACTAATTTGGGTGCAAACACAAATAATTATCATGGAGAAAATAATAGCTTTGTAACCTATGTATTAAAGGAGTTTACCGTAGATAATACGGTAAACTTTTTTAATCAACTGGGAATTTTTCCAAAAGAGGAAGAAAAAGGAAAGCTTTATCCATTTTCTCTGCAAGCCTCCTCTGTTCTTGACGGATTAAGATATGAAGTTGACAGATTGGGTATTGAAATAATTAATAATTTTTATGTGGCTGATATTAAATATAATAAAAAACTTTTTAAGCTGACAAGTAAGGACTTAAATGTAGTTCTTGCAAATAAGGTTATTGTATGCGGTGGTGGCTGTGCCTCAAAATCTTTAGGTTCAGACGGAAGCTGTTTTAAAATTTTGGAAGATTTAGGACATAGTATTACAGATTTATCCCCTGCCCTAGTTCAGCTTAAAACAGATGTAAGTGAAACCAAGGCTTTAAAGGGAATTAAAATATATGGAAATGTGTCTGTAATTGAAAATGATATTGTAACTCTAAGTGAATATGGTGAAATATTATTTACAGATTATGGTGTTTCAGGTCCTCCTATTTTTCAGATTTCAGCTAAAACAGCATTTAAAACAAACTTAAAATTATCAATGGATTTTATGTATGAATATAATCATAAACAAATTTTTGATATTTTAAAATTCAGAAAAGAAAGTTTATCTCATTTAACTATGGAAAATTATTTTACGGGACTTTTAAATAAAAGACTTGGAAATATTATTGCAAAAAGAAGTGGTATTGAAAAGCTTTCTTTTAAGGTTTCTAATTTAACTGATGATATTTTATGGTCAATGGTTAAAAATATTAAGGAATTTACACTTGTTGTAACAGGAGATAAGGGTTTTAACAGTGCTCAGGTTACGGCAGGTGGAGTAAGAACAAGGGAATTTTATAATGAAACTTTAGAGTCAAAAATTGTAAAGGGACTTTATGCCTGTGGCGAAGTTTTGGATATATATGGTGACTGTGGTGGCTATAATTTGCAATGGGCGTGGTCAAGTGGACGACTTGCAGGCAGAAGTGCAGCACTTTCTCTGAAAGGATTGTAATATGATTAGAATATCTAATATTAAAATTTCGGCTGATATTAAGCCTGATATTAATATGTTAAAGGCTAAGGCTGAAAAAATTTTGAAAACTAAAATTAATGATATTAAAATTGCCAAAAAATCTATTGATGCAAGAAAAAAAGACAATGTATTTTACTTGTATTCTGTTGATGTTAGTGTAAATAACGAAAAAAAATATTTAAAATATAAAAATGTATCTAAAACACCTATTTTTAACTATAAAATTAAAAAATGCAATCCTAAAAAATCGCCTGTTATTGTAGGCTTTGGTCCGGGAGGTATGTTTGCAGGACTTTTACTTGCCTATAGTGGTGCTAAACCTGTAATATTGGAAAGAGGATATTCCGTAGAAAAAAGACAGGAAGCTATTAATAATTTTCAAACAAAGGGCATTTTAGATACAAAATCTAATGTTCAATTTGGTGAAGGCGGTGCAGGCACTTTTTCAGACGGAAAACTTACAACAGGTATTTCTGATGAAAGATGTATGTATGTTTTAAAAAAACTTGCGGACTTTGGTGCACCAAAAGAAATTTTGTATCTTTCAAAACCTCATATAGGCACAGATATTTTAATTGATATAGTCAGAAATATTAGAAAAGAAATTATAAAATATGGTGGCAAAGTTTTATTTGAGCATAAAATGTGTGAAATAAAAACTGAAAATAACAAATTAAAATCAGTTATAGCAGACCATAATGGTCAAAAAATTGAATTTGAAACTGATAACTGTATTTTAGCCATTGGTCATTCTTCAAGGGATACCTTTGAATATTTGAAAAAAATAAATATTTCAATGGTTCAAAAGGCTTTTGCCATGGGTGTAAGAATTGAACATAAGCAGGATATGATAAACAAAGCACAGTATGGAAAATTTGCAGAATTTTTACCTCCTGCTGACTATAAACTTTTTACTCATCTTGATAATGGCAGAGGTGCTTACACATTTTGTATGTGTCCCGGAGGTGTGGTTATGGCTGCTGCATCAGAGGAGAATACAGTTGTTACAAATGGTATGAGTTATTATAAAAGAGATAAGGAAAATGCAAATTCGGCGCTTTTAATAGGTATTGACCCTAAAGACTTTGGCTCTGATGATGTACTTGCAGGTATGTATATGCAAAGGGATTTGGAAAAGAAAGCCTTTATTGAGGGTGGAAGTAATTACAATGCACCTATTCAAAAAGTCGGAGACATTTTAAAGGGCGTTAAAACTACAAGTATTGGAAATATTACTCCAAGTTATAAACCTGATACTACTCCTTCTGATTTTAAAAATATTTTCCCTGATTTTATCTATGAAAGCATTAAACTTGCCATTAAAGAGTTTGATAAAAAAATTGAAGGCTTTGCAAGTGATGATGCTATTTTAACTGCCGTTGAAAGCCGTTCATCATCACCTGTCAGAATTTTAAGAGATAAAGATAGCCTTGTATCTGTCACAATAGACGGTCTTTATCCTTGTGGTGAGGGTTGCGGATATGCAGGCGGTATAATGTCGGCTGCTGTAGACGGTTTGAAATGTGGCGAAAAGGTAATAGATAGAACTATGGTATAAAATAATTAATAATAATAAATTTCAAGCATAAAATATACAAATAATTAAATGAGGTAATTATGAATAACTGTGCAAATTTATATTTATTATCTACTATAGCCTGCAAATTATCAGAATGTCTTAGTGAAAATGAAATAGATATTCTTGCAGCAGATTTACAGGTACTTGGAGATATGTTATCATCTATAACTGCAAGAAATTCCAATGAATAATAAAATAATTACATCAAAACAGAAACTAATTAAAAAATTGCCGTTAAAGAATTTATTAAAATCTTTAACGGCATTTTTGTATATATTAAAGTCCTGCTATGTCAATTATATCAACTAAAACAGAAGGTGAGCCTACACCACTTGTGTTAAATTTTAAATCATCAGATATTTTTAAAACTGATTTTAAAATTGAGTAAAAATTGCCTGCAATAGTTATTTGTTCAACGGCTGATGTAATCTTACCATTTTCAATTTTAAAGCCTTCAGCAGCAAGAGAAAAATCCCCTGAAATACTGTTTGCTCCTGCGTGAAGTCCTGTAACATCAGTAATATAAATACCGTTTTCAACATCTGCAATTAACTCATCAAAACTACAATTACCATTTTCAATATAAAAATTAGTATGAGAAGTGCTTACAGCTCCTTTAAATGAAGCCTTAAAGCCATTTCCTGTAGAGGTGGTATTATCTTTTTTAGCTGATTTTAAATTATAAAGATATGTTTTTAAAACACCATCTTTAATAACCTCTTTATTATAGCTTGCAACACCCTCGCTGTCAAAGGCTGTTGTCATATAGCCATAATCCATAAGGGGATTATCTTTAATTGTAATAATTTCAGATGCAATTTTCTCCCCTACTTTATTTTTTAATAAAGAAAAGCCTTTTTGCACATTTTCAGCATAAAAATTACCTACAAAACACTCCATAAAATCAGCAAAGGTTTCATTTTTAATAACAGTTTTATATTTTCCGCTTTTTAAACTACTGCCATTAAGCGCTGATATAGCCTTTTTGCAGGCATTTTCAGCTAATAATTTGGCATTAAAATTATCAGGTATTCCAAGATAAATTTCACCCTTCTCTTTAACCTCTCCATTACTTTCAGCCATAACCTCAACATAAGCAAGATAATAATTTGACTTTTCATTAAGCTCCATTCCCTTGGTATTAGCAATATAGGTTAAGCTCTCACCTGTATTAATCATAGAAGTATTTACAGCCTTTATTTTATCACTGTAATTTTTAGCTGTAGTTTCCATTAAAAGTGCCATTTCTATTTTTTCTTCTGTAATAATTTCATTTATTTTATCACTGTAAACCCTAACCTTTTCATAGGATTTACTGCCCTCAAATATAAATTCCTTTTGGGGAGAAGTTAAAATTTTAGCATTTTCAATGGCGTTTGAAATAACAGTATCTATAATATCCTCATCTATTAACTCACTAAAAAAATAACCCATTTTGCCATTATGTAATCCTCTAAAACCAAAACCACCTGATGATTTGTTCTGGAATTTTTCAATTTTCCCCTTATATACACTTATTCTCAAACTATCACTATTACTATAGAAAATTTCACAAGCCTCAAAACCCCTATTTAAAGCCTTTTGAAAAAGCAAATCTTTAAATTTTGATATTTCCATAATTATCTGCCTCCTACAGTCATATTCTTAACTCTTATCATTGGCTGACCTACACACACAGGTATACTTCCACTTGAGGCTCCACACATTCCCTCGCTTAATGCCAAGTTATCTGAAACCCTATCAATATCCATAAGCACACTAGAACCTTTGCCAATAAGGGTAGCTCCTCTTACAGGCTCGCAAATTTTACCATTTCTTATAATATAAGCCTCATTAACAGCAAAATTAAAATCACCGCTTGCAGGATTTACAGAGCCACCACCCATATACTTTGCATAAAGACCATATTCAGTATCGGCAATTATACTGTCTTTTTTATCACTTCCTGCTGCAATATAGGTATTTGTCATTCTTGAAACAGGCTCAAATTTATAGCTTTGTCGTCTTGATGCACCTGTTGGCTCTAAGCCAAGTTTTTTGCCGTTAAATCTGTCTACCATATAATTTTTCAAAATGCCATTTTCAATAAGTATATTTTTAGTGGATTTTACTCCCTCATCATCTATATTTATTGAACCCCAGCTATTAGGTATAGTTCCGTCATCAATAGCCGTAACCTTAGTTGATGCAATTTGTTTGCCAAGTTTTCCTGCAAATACAGAGGCATTTTTTTTAATGGCTGCCGCCTCCAAACCATGACCACAAGCTTCGTGGAATATTACACCACCAAAACCATTATCTATAATAACAGGCATTTTACCACTTGGGCAATTACTTGCTTTAAGCATAGTTACAGCAGACCTTGCAGCCTCCCCTGCAATTTCTCTAATATCTAAATTATTGCAAAATTCAAAGCCTTTCATAGCTCCAGGACCAAAATATCCTGTTTGTTTTTCACTTTCATTTGATGCTACGGCTGAAAGAGTAATTCTTGTTCTTATTCTTTCATCTTCAGCCCATAAACCCTCGGTATTTGCAATTAAAATATTTTGAGTTTGGTCCAAATAGCCTACACTTGTTTGAGTAATAAGACTATTATATTTAAAAGCATAATCTGAACCCTCTTTTAAATAATCTACAATATTTATTTTTTTTACATCTGTTGGCTTAATTTGAATTTTATTTATATTTTCAAAAGTCATATCACTAAATACAATGTGATTTACACTTTTTTCACC
>JBJFFW010000013.1:0-1850 GCA_051892075.1 Lachnospirales bacterium | reverse complement strand
AATAGGACATAAATACGGTCTTATAAGTGATGAAAGATATGAGAAATTTTTAGATAAAAAGGCAAAAATTGAAAATGAAATTAAAAGAGTTTCTAAAATTAATTTTGGTCCTACTAAAGAGGTTAATGACTTACTTGAAAGCTATGGCAGCACACCTTTATCAACAGGTGTTAATATGACTGATATTATTAAAAGACCTGAAATGGATTATGATAAACTTTCTCCTATAGATTTGGATAGACCTGAGCTTTCCTATGATATTAGAGAACAGGTAAATATACAGATTAAGTATGAGGGTTATATTGCCCGTCAGCTTAAACAGGTTGAACAGTTTAAAAAACTTGAGGCTAAGAAAATTCCTAATGATATAAATTATGATGATGTAATGGGTTTAAGATTAGAGGCTACCCAAAAATTAAAGCTTGTTAAGCCTGTTTCCATAGGACAGGCAAGCAGAATAAGCGGTGTTTCTCCTGCTGATGTAAATATGCTTTTGGTACATCTTAATACAAGATAGTATTTGGAGGTTTTATGAAAAATATTGTTAAAAATTATTTTGAAAAACTTGGCTTAAATATTAGTGATAATATGGCTTCGCAATTTGAAATTTATAAAAATCTCCTTGTTAAATGGAATGAGGTTATGAACCTTACAGCTATTACAGAGGATAGGGAGGTTTGTATTAAGCATTTTGCAGATAGTGTTACTCCTCTTTTGCACTATGATTTTAAGGATAAAAAGGTTATTGATGTGGGAACAGGTGCAGGTTTTCCGGGACTTCCAATTAAAATATGCGAGAGTGAGTGTGATATGGTACTGATTGACTCTCTTAAAAAAAGAATAAATTTTTTAGAGGAAGTTGCAAGTAAGTGTAACCTTTCTTTAAAGTGTGTTCATGGCAGAGCCGAGGATTTTGGTCAAGATGAAAATTTTAGAGAGGTCTTTGATATTGCTCTTTCAAGGGCCGTTGCTCCTTTAAATATTCTTTGTGAATATGACCTGCCTTATGTTAAGGTTGGGGGAGTATTTATTGCTTTAAAAGGACCAAATGTTTATGAAGAAATTGAAAATAGCAAAAATGCCATTAATATTCTTGGCGGAGAAATTTCAGATATTATTGAAGTTAATTTACCTGAAACTGACTTAAATCACAACATTATAATTATTAAAAAAGTGGCTGAAACTCCACAAAAATATCCAAGACGAGCTAAAAAAATCGAAAGGAGTCCTTTGTAATGAATATTGATTTTAAATGGGTTAAAAATACTTTGCCAAGTGATAGTAAATTTATAAGAACAAAGGTTTTTTTAGAAGAACAGAAAGTTGCTGAGTATGAAGAATTTGACGGAAGTGACAAATATGCTGAAAACCTTGTAATATATGTCGACTCTTTGCCTGTTGCCACAGGAAGAATTATTATAGGTGACAGAGGTGAAGGAAGAATTGGCAGAGTTGCAGTTTTAAAGGAATACAGAAAATTGGGACTTGGCAAGGTTTTAATGGAAGAACTTTTGAGAAGATTAAAAGAAAAAGGCTTTGACACAGCCTATGTAAATGCTCAAACTAGGGTTAGAGGTTTTTATGAAAGTTTGGGGTTTATGGCTTTTGGGGATATTTTTATGGAGGCAAATATTCCCCATATTGCTATGAAAAAGGAATTGTAATTTAAAAAGGCTCATTTTGAGTCTTTTTTTATTGGGGGTTTCATTATTGGGGGTTTATTATTGGGGTTTCACCCCAAACCCCACCAGCTTTTTATATGCTAGTCAAAACTTTTTGTCGGATTGACAAAGTCAATCCTTGTGTGATTTATTATAGTATATCTTTCTATTAAAAATAATTGGTTTATA
>JBJFFW010000012.1:0-1858 GCA_051892075.1 Lachnospirales bacterium | reverse complement strand
AAGCTAAGGGCAGACTTGAAAATTTAGGTGAGCTTGTGGGAAAAGCTATTGAATTTGAAGAAAACAGCGAAGATTCTTCTCTTGCTGCTTTTCTTGAAGATGTTGCCCTTGTTGCTGATATTGACGGCTTTAAAGAGGGAGAGGACACCATAGTTTTAATGACTTTGCACAGTTCAAAAGGACTTGAATTTGATACTGTTTTTATAGCAGGTTTTGAAGATGGTATTTTCCCAAGCTATATGTCAACTCAAGATAACACAGGAGAGGGAGTTGAGGAGGAAAGAAGATTATGCTATGTTGGAATTACAAGGGCAAAGAGAAATCTTTATTTGACCTGTGCAAGAACAAGAATGCAGTTTGGGCATAGTGTTTATAATCTTCCTTCCAGATTTTTTAAGGAAATTCCACAAAACTACATTTCACAGGTTGAGCCTGAAAGACCTAACTATAAAAAGTCCAATGGAGATTCATATATAAATCAAACACAGACCTTTAAAAGAAGAATTCCTTATTCTATGCCTACTCCTAAAAAGGAGGCAGAGCTTAGTGTTGGTGATAAGGTAAGGCATATAAAGTATGGAATTGGTGTAATTACGGATATTAAGGGTGCCGGTGCTGATTATGAATACAGCATTGATTTTGAAATGTTCGGACCTAAGAAAATGTTATCTCATTTTGCAGGACTAAAAAAAATATAGACTATTAAAAATAGGGTGAATTTAATTTTTTATAGTAAATTTTCATAAAAATTAAAGAAAAATAAAAGAAAAACTGTGAAAATTTAAAAAATTATTGTTTACAAATTCATTTATTTGTGTTATAATTAGATAAACCTAAAGGGTAGGTTTCAAAAGAGAAGTATATATAAAGTTGGAGGCTGTCATCTTTTTGTGCAGCCTCAATTTTCTTTATAAGGAGAATTGTATGAATAATAATGTTATTTTAATTGGTATGCCTGGAGCAGGCAAAAGCACTGTTGGTGTAGTTTTGGCTAAAAAGCTTGGCTATAGATTTATTGACAGTGATTTGATTATTCAAGAAAAAACAGGAAAACTTCTTCATGAAATTATAAGTGAAAAAGGAATTGACGGTTTTAATGAAATTGAAAATAAAATTAATTCTGAAATAAATGTTATTAATACCGTTATTGCTACAGGTGGAAGTGCCGTTTATGGAAAAGAGGCTATGGCTCATTTTGCATCTATTGGTAAAATTGTGTATTTAAAACATAGTCTTTTGGAAATTTCAAAAAGACTTGGTGATTTAAACGAAAGAGGAGTTTCTATTAAAAAAGGGCAAACATTAGGTGACCTTTATAATGAGAGAGAGCCTCTTTATGAAAAATATGCTGATATTACTATAGATTGTACTAATAAAATGATTAGAGATATTGTATCTGAAATAAAAGGGCGTGTGATGTAGGTGAATATTGTAATTTTAGATGGTTATACACTTTTTCCTGAAT
The DNA here is from genome assembly GCA_051892075.1 of Lachnospirales bacterium. Taxonomy (GTDB): domain Bacteria; phylum Bacillota; class Clostridia; order Lachnospirales; family CAG-274; genus HGM11788. The sequence goes on along the minus strand of JBJFFW010000012.1, from coordinate 393 downwards.
ATGAATACTGGAAGGATTTTGAGAAATTTGGAAATGTTACTCTTTACGACAGGACACCTTATGATGAAACCATTAAAAGAATAGGAAATGCTGAAATTGTAATTACAAATAAAACTGTTATTGATAAACATATTATTGAAAATACAAATATAAAATATATTGGTGTACTTGCTACAGGATATAATATTATTGATATTAAATTATGTAGGGAAAAAGGTATAATTGTATGCAATATTCCCTCTTACAGCACAAAGGCTGTTGCACAGTTAACCTTTGCTATGCTTTTGGAAGTTACAAATAAGGTTTATATTCATAATGAGTCTGTTAAAAAGGGTGATTGGTCAAATTGTGCTGATTTTTCTTATACAGTTTCTCCATTAACAGAGCTTAGTG
>JBJFFW010000011.1:0-8233 GCA_051892075.1 Lachnospirales bacterium | reverse complement strand
TACTTCCGATAATGAGCTTATTTATATTGAAGATATGTTAAATGATATAATTGAGGATTATAATATAACAGCTGATAATATTGAGTTTAGGTATAATTGTGCAAGTGAGCTAAGCTTATATGGAAATTATGATAAGCTTAGTATTTTATTTTACAATATTTATAAAAATGCAGTAGAGGCTATAAAAGGAAAGGGAATTATTGAAACTAGGGCACAATATAAGGATAATAATGTTGAAATAAAAATAAGTGATAATGGAGTAGGTTTTGAAGATATAAACTCTTTAGGTAAGCCTTATTATACTACAAAAAAAGACGGAACGGGTCTTGGGGTAATAATATGCCAGAATATTGTAAAACAACATGGGGGAGAGCTGAAATTTGAAAATTGTAATGGAGGAAGTGCAGTAACGATAATATTGCCAATAAAACAAAAATAAGTGGCAAAATTTCAAAACATTATTTCTATTCTAATGGAATTAGCTTTTAATTAATTCATAATGCTCATTATTGACAATTATATGTATTTGTGATATTATAAAAACACAAGAGGGAATAACTCAACGAGTTACTACCCTATGCTTTAAGTTATTAGATAACCGTCAGCTTTCTCAGGGCATTGACGGTTATTTTATTATGTATAAAAACACTATTAATGCTAATATATTTTGAATTAATATCAAAAGTATTATTAGCTTTAAATATTCTTTCATAAATACTATCAATCCCCCTTTCATATACTCCGGCAGTAAAAACACCTAAATCATAGGCATCATACCTCATACAGAAATGGATAGAATAGCAACCGTCTTATTATTCCCTTGTGTAGGCTAATAGATAATATCAGCCTAAATATATTGTATCAGAATATTATATAATATTCAATATTCAAATTTAAAAGGGCTGTCCAAACTGACAGCCCTTAATTTACAATTACTTAAATAAAGTTTTAAATCTTTCCATAGCCTCTCTAGTGTTAGCTTCGTTATTAAATGAAGTAAGTCTGAAATAGTTATCACCATTTTTACCAAAGCCTGCACCAGGAGTACCAACAACCTGAATTTCATTAAGCATTTTATCAAAGAAATCCCAGCTATTCATACCAAATGGACACTCAAACCAAATATATGGAGAATTTTTACCACCAAAATACTTAACGCCCATTTCGTCCATAGTATCAGAAATAATCTTTGCGTTTACTCTGTAAGTATCAATCATAGCCTTAGCTTCAGCCATACCCTCTACACTAAATACAGTTGCAGCAGCTTTCTGAACAATATAAGGAACACCGTTAAACTTAGTAGTCTGTCTTCTGTTCCACATTTTATTAAGGCTCATAACTGTACCGTCACTAGCTTTTGATTCAATAGCCTTTGGAACAACTGTGTAACCACATCTTGTACCTGTAAAGCCTGCTGTTTTAGAAAGTGAGCAGAACTCAACACAGCACTTTTTAGCACCTTCAACGGCAAAAATACTTCTTGGTAACTCTGGGTCAGTTATAAAACACTCATAAGCTGAGTCAAAAAGAATAATTGCATCATTTTTTAAAGCATAGTCAACCCATTCTTTTAACTGCTCTTTATTATAAGCTGCACCTGTTGGGTTATTAGGTGAGCAAAGATAAATAATATCAGCATGAACACTGTAATCAGGCATAGCAAGGAAATTATTTTCAGGATTAGAGTCCATATAAATAATATTTCTGCCATTCATAGTGTTAGTATCTACATAAACAGGGTAAACAGGGTCAGGCACAAGTACAGTGTTATCAACAGAGAACATATCTGTAATATTACCTGTGTCACTTTTAGCACCGTCAGATACAAAAATTTCATCAGCATCTACTTCTACGCCGTTTCTTTTGTAGTATTCCTTAATAGCATTTCTTAAAAAGTCGTAACCCTGTTCAGGACCATAACCCTTAAATGTTTCAGCCTTTGACATATCATCAACGGCAGAGTGTAGGCTTTCAATAACCTTTGGGCTAAGAGGGAGAGTAACATCACCAATACCAAGTCTTATAACTTTGCTCTCAGGATTAGCCTCAACATAGTTATTTACTCTTTTAGCTATTTCAGAAAAAAGATAGCTGTCTTTTAAGTTTAAATAATTTTCATTAAATTTTGCCATTTCAATTCTCCTTATTCCATATTAGATAATAATTTATTAACTGTCGCAAGTTTAACACATATACAGTACACATTAAGTGCTTCCTTTAAGGTATCCAAATCAGGATATGACGGAGCAATTCTCATAGTGTTGTCGTGAGGGTCGTTTCCATAAGGATAACAAGCTCCTGCAGGAGTAAGAATAAGACCACATTCTTTAGCAAGTCTTATAATTTCCTTAGCACAACCGTCAATAGAATATGCAGTAATAAAATAACCTCCGTCAGGCTTATTCCAACTTAAAATACCTGTGCCGCCAAATTCTTCTTCAAGACCTTCAAGCACAAGGTCAAACTTAGATTTTAATATAGCACCGAGCTTTTTCATATGAGCTTTAACACCATCGGCATTTTTAAAGAAGTTATAAGTTCTAAGCTGATTAATTTTATTATAACCAATAGTTTGTTTACTAAAATGCTTTCTTATTTCTTCAATATACTTATCACCACTTGCAACAATAGCTACACCGGAGCCTGGGAAAGTAACCTTTGAAGTAGAGAAGAAATATAAAATTCTGTCATCAGTACCATATTTATAGGCTTCTTCAAAAATATTAGCAACCTTATTTTCTTTATAAATATGGTGAATTGCATAAGCATTATCCCAAAAAATTGTAAAATCTTCGGCGGCAGTTTTCATACTTACAAGTCTTTTAACTGTAGAATCTCTAAAACACCAGCCTGTAGGATTAGAATAAAGAGGAACACATATTATACCCTTAACTGAAGGGTCATTAGCACAAAGATTTTCAATAGCGTCCATATCCAATCCTTCTTTAGTAAAAGGTACACTAATCATTTCAAAGCCAAATTCTTCACAAATAGAAAAATGTCTGTCATATCCGGGAGTAGGACAAATAATTTTCACTTTGTCAAGCTTACCCCATGGAGTAGAACCAAGTTTTCCAAAAATATAAAGTCTGGCAAAGGCATCATAAATAAGATTTAAAGAAGAATTGCCTCCAACAATAATATTTTCTTCTTTTATCTCCAAAAGTTCGCTAAAAAGATGCTTAACTTCTTTAATACCGTCTAATATACCATAATTTCTTACATCAACACCTTGTTCTGTAACATAATTATCCATAGGTACAGTAAGAATACCATTAGATAAATCCAACTGTTCAACAGAGGGATTACCTCTTGACATATTAAGCTGCAAATTGCAATTTTTTAATTTGTCGTATTCACATTTAAGCTGTGCCTGACAGGATAAGAGCTGTTCTTTAGTCATATCAGCCATTACCTTCATAATACAACCTCCATTCAAAAATACTTGAATATTTAAGATAAAATTTAGATATTAATATTAAGAATATTATAACGGTTTTAATATATATATGTCAAGAGATTATGCAAGATTAATTGACTAAAATTTCAAAAATGGAAAATTACATTTATAGTATAAAAACTATTTGAAATATAATCAAAACTATATAAGGGTTATATCTATTGGTAAATTTTGATTAATATTGCACAAATAATGACCAAAAATAATTAATTGTTTTTAACATTTTATAAAAAATTAAGAAAATCTTAAAAAAACTCTTGCAATTTAAAAATGACGGGTTTATAATACACCCATACACAACAAAGGCGTTGGAGCTTAAAAAGCTTCGACGCCTTATTTTTTTACTAATTTTATTTTTATCAAAAGGAGGGGTTAATATGGATGCAGAATTATTCGGCAGCACATATAGCTTTTTAGACTCAATTTGGCTTATCCTTGGTGCTATTTTAGTATTTTGGATGCAGGCTGGTTTCGCAATGGTAGAAACAGGTTTTACCAGAGCAAAAAATGCAGGTAACATTATTATGAAGAATTTAATGGACTTTGCTTTAGGTTCTATTTTCTTCTGGGTTATCGGTTACGGACTTATGTTTGGTGACGGTAGTTTATTCGGTACTATTGATTTCTTTTCTTTAGGCGAATATGACACAGGCTCAGTTCCATTCTGGGTACACTTTATGTTTAACACAGTATTCTGTGCTACAGCAGCAACTATTGTATCAGGTGCTATGGCTGAAAGAACTAAGTTTGTTTCTTACTTAATTTATTCAGCAGTAATCAGTGCAATTATTTATCCTATTGAAGCTCATTGGACTTGGGGCGGCGGCTGGTTATCAACTTTCACATTTGGCAGCTGGACTGAAGGTTTCCACGATTATGCAGGTTCTTGTCTTGTTCATATGACAGGTGGTGTAGCAGCAATTATTGGTGCTAAAGTTCTTGGACCTCGTATCGGTAAGTATACAAAAGACGGCAAGAGCAAGGCTATTCCTGGTCATAACTTAACAATCGGTGCTCTTGGTGTATTCATTCTTTGGATGGGTTGGTTTGGATTTAACCCATGTTCAAGCTATGGTTTAAGTACAGATGCTCAGGCTCTTGATGTAGCTAATGTATTTATGACTACTAATATTGCAGCAGCTTGTGCAACTCTTGCTACAATGATATTTACTTGGGTAAGATATGGCAAGCCTGATGTTTCTATGACATTAAATGGCTCTCTTGCAGGTCTTGTTGCTATTACAGCAGGCTGTTCAGCAGTTGACCCTTGGGCAGCAGCTATTATTGGTTTGATTGCAGGTGTACTTGTAGTAGTAGCTATTGAATTTATTGATAAGGTATTAAAGATTGATGACCCTGTTGGTGCATCTGGCGTACATGGCGTATGTGGTTTCTTTGGTACATTATGTGTAGGTCTTTTCGGTAGAGATGGCGGTTTATTTACAACAGGCAGCATTGACAGAACAGTAGTTCAGCTTGTTGGTCTTGGTGCAACAATTTTATTTGTTGGTGTTACAATGGCAGTTTTATTCTTAGTTATTAAGGCTACAGTTGGTCTTAGAGTTACTAAGGAAGAAGAACTTATTGGTCTTGATGCTCTTGAACATGGCTTAACTTCAGGTTCTTATGCAGACTTTATGCCTACTGTTAAGGGTACTACTTTTGGCAAGGCTGCAGTAGCAAGTGAAGAAAAAATTCCTAGTGATGTAGCTGTTCCTGTACAGGTAGTTACTGATACTCCTGCACCTGCTGGTGATGTGAAGATGAGTAAAGTTGAAATTATCTGTAAGATGGATAGATTTGATATTCTTAAGCATGAACTTGAACAGATTGGTATTACAGGTATGACTGTAGTTAATGTAATGGGCTGTGGTGTTCAGAAAGGTAATGCTAAGTATTATCGTGGTGTTGAAGTTGAGGTTAACCTTCTTCCTAAGATTAAGGTTGAGGTTGTTGTTGCATCAGTTCCAGTAAGTGATGTTATTGCAGCAGCTAAGAAGGCTCTTTATACTGGTAACATTGGTGATGGTAAGATTTTCGTTTACGGCGTTGATGAAGTTGTTAAGGTTAGAACAGGCGAAACTAACTATCAGGCTTTACAGGGTGTAGACCAGTTCTAAAATGTGACTTAAATTTTCATTAGTTAATACTAAATATAAAAAGGATTGAACTTGTAATAGGGTTCAATCCTTTTTTAATATAGGAACATTAATAGTTCATTAAAAATGAAATATGAAAATTATTTTTCTTTATTTTTCTTTTTTTCTTCTTTATATTTTTTAATAGCCTCTTTAATTTCTGAAAGTGTTACATTATGATATTTTGATTTAAGCTTTGGAAAGGCTGTAATCATTCTTATTTGCTGTTTATCAAGTTTTTTAATAAGCTGTTTGTGGGCATTTGTAAAAGTCTTTAATTTATTGGCAGAATCTTTTTTAAGAGCCTCATATTTAGGCAAACTTTGAAGTTTGTTGTTTGCCTCTTTTTTAAATGTTTCTATAACAGTTGAAATTTCTTTTAATTTATCATTAAATCCTGAAAATCCAATTACTGTAATTGCTGTGTCAGTAGCGGCAGCAGCAACAATTATTGCAGATATATTATGTAGATAAACACTTGGTATTAAATTTGTTATGTTATAAATAAAAGGGTGAATAAACTTAATAAGCAAAACTGAAAAAAGTCCGAAAACTATTCCACCAAGTAAACAAACTCTGCCATTAATATTAAATTTTTTATCTGAATAATCCCACCATCTGGCGTGAAATATTTTTTCCATACCATAAGATATTATATATTCAAGAGTACAATTTATAACTGCTCCAAATAAAAAAAGCAAAATAGGGTTTTCTATTCTATATAAAAGCCAAAAGTCTATTACAGCACCAAAACCATAAATAGGGCAGTAAGGACCGTTTAAAAATCCCCTGTTTATAAATTTTTTAGCTTCTATAGAGCAAATTATACTTTCATAAATCCAACCGGCAACACTATAAATTAAAAGCCAAAGTATACATTCGTCTATTAGTCTTAAAATCAATTATATCAGGCTCCTTTCCTTTTATAAAGCTTAATAAAAAAGCCTGACACAGTTTCTTCAGTTGCACTTATTTTATCAGCTAAGCAAAGAATCATACTTTCTGTGTATCTTGGAAAAAATGGATTAATTGGGAACATATGAGATTTAATCATATTTTTTTCAATATCATTAAGAGAAAAATCACATTCAGCATTTTTTAATGCACAGCTTGAATGAGTAAAAGCGTGAAAAATATGGCTTTTAGAAGGTTTATGCCAGTCATATAAAAAATAGTCGTGAAGTAATGCTCCCCTTACCAAAGATTTTATATCTATTGGTAAGCCTAAAAAATCTGCAATTTCAACACATTTTACTGCAACTAAAAAAGAATGTTCATAAACACTTATATTTCCATGCTGTATAAATTCTTTTTCAGATTTCATACCCTCGGATTTTAAAATATCTAATCCAAATTCTAAAACAATATTTTCGGCAATTTCTCTTGTCATAATTAAACCCATCTCTTTAAAATATTTAAAGTATTTTGTCAACTTCACTTGATAAATACTATTCTATTATATTATAATTCAAGTATATTATTTCCACAATTATATTATAATTCAAGTATAAATTTTCCACAATGGACATAAATAACAAAAATTTTTAATTAAATTTTATATTATTTATATAATGTGGAATAGAGTATTATTTTATGGAATAGTTTTAAATATAAATAAATGGAGTTAAGTTATGGCTAATATATTTGATTATTTTTTATGGCGAGGAGATTTACCACTAAAATATAATGGTTTTAATGAAATAGACGGAGTTATTTTAGCGAGATTTTCCTATTTGCCCTTTGAAAAAATTGAAAGTTTAAAGAAAATTTACAGTATTTATGATATATCTCTGGCACTTTTAAATGAAGATATAAAAGAATATTTTATTCAAAAAGAAGATGAAAAGTTTATAGAAACCATAAAAGAATGTGAAAGATTTAAAAATATGGAGGTTTTTGGCTTTGTAAATGAAATAGATTTGGAAAGTCAAACCCAGTTTTCGGCAATTACAATTAAAATAAATGAGGATACAATTTTCATATCATTTAGAGGTACAGACAACACTTTAGTTGGCTGGAAAGAAGATTTTAATATGAGCTTTACATATCCTGTGCCGGCACAAATAAGAGCTGTAAGATATATAAATGAAATTACAAAGTACAATAATTACAAAATAATACTTGGGGGACATTCAAAAGGTGGTAATTTAGCTATTTACGGTGGTGCTTTTTGTAATAGGAATGTTCAGAGGAGAATTAATAAAATTTATAATTTTGATGGGCCGGGATTTTTGGAAAACTTTCTTGAAAGTGATGAATATAAGAGGATTTGTGGTAGAATTAACACCTTTGTTCCACAATCTTCTGTTGTTGGTATGATTTTTGAAAGAAAAGAAAAATATAAAATTGTGGAAAGTGATGGAATTGGAATTTTACAGCACGATATTTATTTGTGGAGAGTTGAAAGAGATAGGTTTGTGTGTCTTGAAGATGTAGATAACAGCAGTAAATTTTTTGACTATACAATAAAAAAATGGATAGCTGATTTAGATTATGAACAAAGACAAAAATTTATAGATGCTATTTATACTATTATGATAGAAACTAATTCCACTACATTAAAAGAGCTTAGCGACAACTGACTTTGAAGTTCTGCAAGTGTTTTAAAATCAATTAAAAACCTTGATGATACTAC
>JBJFFW010000010.1:0-1879 GCA_051892075.1 Lachnospirales bacterium | reverse complement strand
ACTAGGGCGTGTTACGGACTTTCACCGATTAGATTGCGCCCATACTGGGCGCACGGTAATAAAATATCCGACAGCATAGGCTATCGGATATTTTATTCAAGGGGATTTTTAAACTTAAAGACTATTTCTATTTCTTTTTCTCCACCTTTTTCTGAAATATAGATTTTATCTACAAGATTTACAAGAATTTCTCTTGTTATTTCTTCTACATCTTTATACTCCAGAAGTCTTAAAAGCCAAGAATTATATTCCTCTATTTGGCGATTTTCGTCTTTAAGTTTTTCCTCTAAAAGAGCAATATTTTCCTTTATTTTTTTTACCTCCTCCTTATTTGAAGCATCAAACTCCTTAAAATCATTAATGTCAATTATATCCTCTGACAGGTGGTTAAGCATATTCTTTCTTTTTTGACTGCATTTTTCAAGATTAGCTCTAAGTTTTGTAAGCTTATCTTCATCTTTAGATTTTAATTCAGATATTGTAGCTTTTTTTATGTACTCACAGGCTTCATTATCAAGAGCAATTTTAATATGTCTTTTAATTTCTGAAAGGATTATATAGTCTAATTCTGTTTCCTTTATAGAGTGAATTGTGCAAATATCTTTTCCAAGACTAGAATATGAGCCACACTTAAATGTAATGTAGCGACTGCCGTCTTTTCTTGGTTTACTCAAAAATTTATTCATAGCTCTGCCACACTCTTTGCAGAAAAATAAACCTGTGTATTTTGAGGTATTATCTGTTAAATTCAGATTACGCCTTTTTGATAATAACATATTTTTAACAATAAAAAAATCTTCTTTTGATATAATAGCATCGTGGGTGTTATAAACAACGCACCACTCTTTCTTTGGCACTTGAACTTTTTTACGAATGTTATATGCCTTAATCTGACTTTTATGCTGAACCATATTGCCAATGTAAACCTCATTTGAAAGTATTTTATTTATGGTGGAATAAGTCCAATATCCTGTTGAGCTAAGTCTATTGGAATTTTTATAATTTTCATTTAAAATACTTCTTTTATACATAGTAGGGTTTAAAATACCCTCTTTATTTAAAGCTCTTGCTATAGAAACTTTGCCTAAACCGCCTATATACATATTAAATATTTTTCTTACAACTTCAGCAGCTTCTTCATCAATTACAAGTTTATTTTTATCATCAGGAGATTTTTTATAGCCATAAGGAGCAAATGAACCTATAAAATCACCCTTTCTTCTCTTAGCTTTTTGTGCTGAACGCACCTTTTTAGATATGTCAGCACAATAATAATCATTTAAAAGAAGCTTAACTGATGTACTTAAACCATCACTTTTTGACGGATTAAAACTATCATAATCATCTGTTATGGCAATAAACCTAATATTTCTTAAAACAAATTGCTTTCTAATTAAGTTTAGTGTTTCAACCTGTTCTCTGCCAATTCTCGATAAATCCTTGACAATGATACAATTTACTAAACCCTCATTTACTGCCTCCATCATCAGATTAAAGGCAGCTCTATCATAAATCATACCTGATATACCATCATCAATAAATGTATCAACAATTTCAAACTCGCCACTATGTGTTTGTATATAATTTTTAATAATAAGCTGCTGATTTTCAATACTTTCAGATTGCTTATTTAAGTCATCGTGAGATAGACGACAGTAAATTGCAGTTTTAAACATAATAGAGCCACCTCCTTTCTTCAGATTTTAAAAAATATTATCCGGCAATTTTTCTTGAGCTTGCATTTATTGCATTAATAAGGCAATCTTTAAATTCCTTAGTGCCATAAATGGCTCTCACCTTTATTTTTTGATTTTTCATTTTGAAAACCTCCTCACTTACATCTATAATATATGACCAAAAATTTGGGAGTTTTCATTTT
>JBJFFW010000009.1:0-8274 GCA_051892075.1 Lachnospirales bacterium | reverse complement strand
AAGATAGCAATTTTGCCTTTCAAGTATCAGGATGTATCTAATAAAACCCTTGAGGAGAAAAAGATGATTTTTGATAAGCTCCTTTCTGGCTCCTTATTATATATGCAAGGTCACATTGTAATTTATTTAGGCAGTGAAAACGGCAGATATTATGTAATCGATAGTGCAGGTTCATATATTAATCACGATGATACGGAAATTACACCTGTCCTTGGTATAACTGTTAATACACTTGATTTAAAACGCCGCACAGGTAATACATGGCTTGAGGAGATAACTGCCGTTAATCAAATTACAAAATGATGTTTTGTAGATAAAACATTATTAAAAACGCATAATATGGAGCAACCATATTTTCTTGATTATAACATTTCACTGAGATATAATTTAACAAACAAAGTAAGTCTCCCACCTCCTAGGTGGTGAGATTTACTCATATTTCAGTGGGAAATACAATTTCCTACTGAAATGTGAAACATTGAAAACGCTGGTGGGTATGAGTATTTATATAATAATTGCAGGTGTAAAAGGTACAGAAAAATCTATTTTAAGGGAATTCTGTACCGTTTTTTATGTAAGTTAAGTAATGTTTTGTGAGTATTCTATTTATAAAATTATAATAAATACTGTACTAAAAAGCAGTTAATTTGTATTTTAATCACAAATGAAATTTAATCGGAAGGTCTTTTTATATGAAGAACTCCTTTAAGTATTATCTATTTAGTTATTTATACAACAATAAATAAATATTAATTATGTTGATACTATTAATATATTCAAAAAATTAATGTAACATAGATAAAACATAGGCTATGAAACATTATTTAATATTACAATCTAAATAGATATATTTAAAGCTAAAAAAATAATTACTTCCAAATTTTGACCTTTTACAATATTGTATAAATATGCCCATACAAACAAATAATAGCTTTACAACAAAAATTTGTTTGTTAGGAGGAAATACTGTGAAAGCTACAGGTATTGTAAGAAGAATAGATGATTTAGGAAGAGTAGTTATACCTAAAGAAATAAGAAGAACTTTGAGAATAAGAGAGGGTGACCCGTTAATGATAACATTGTTAGGGTTAGAAAATGCTGATAATAAGAGGGATTTATTTATTAGAGTGATTAATAAAATTTTAAATACATAGCAATAGATATAATAGTTATAGGAGATACTTATTTTATAGGTATCTCTTATTTTATATATAATAACTTAGTTTAGTCAAATAAAACTTTATGACTAAATTATTCTTGACAGAGATAGTTTACATATAATATAACTTAATTAAGTCATAATGATAAAAATGAGTAAATTAAGGAGAAAATGATGAGATTGTATAATTATAAGAACAAATGAAATCAACTTTTGTCTAAAGATATTGTTAAACTTCTTACTCAAATACATGAATACAAGGGTAAACAAAATTTACTTATTAAATCAAATAAAGATTCTTTTACACAGCTTGTAGAAATTGCAAAAATTCAGAGTACGGAAGCCTCAAATAAAATTGAGGGTATCTATACATCAAATGATAGAATTAAAAAACTTGCTTTAGATAAGATTCATCCTAAAAATAGAGATGAAGAAGAAATAGCTGGTTACAGAGATGTTTTAAATACAATACATGAAAATCATGATAATATCGTGTTAAAACCAAATATTATTTTGCAGCTTCATAGGGATTTGTATAAGTTCAATGTCGCAACTTTTGGAGGGCAATATAGAAATATAGATAATATTATAGCTGAAGAAGATTCTGAAGGCAATAAATATATTGGATTTAAGACTGTTGAAGCTTGGGAAGTCCCTGACGCAATAGAAAGAATATGTATGGACTACAACGAGGCAGTAGCAACTGAAGCTATAGACCCTATTTTGGGTATACCAATGTTTATACTTGTTTTTTTATGTATACATCCATTTAATGATGGCAATGGTAGAATGAGTAGGTTTCTTACATTACTCCTTTTATATCGTTCAGAATATATTGTTGGGAAATATATAAGTATTGAGAAATTAATTGAAACAACTAAAGAAGGATATTATGCTTCTTTACAGAAAAGTTCCATAGGATGGCATGAAAATACTAATGATTATAAACCTTTTGTAAAGTATATGCTACAAATAATACTTTCAGCTTATAGAGAATTTGCATCTAGGATAGAGATATTAATTGAAAGCAATTTATCAAAATCGGAAAGAGTAGCAAAGATAATTGAGTATAATCTAGGTAAAATTACAAAGGGACAGATACTTGAAAAATGTCCTGATATAAGCGATACAACAGTTCAGAGGGCTTTAAATTATCTTTTGAAAAATAAAAAAATAATTAAAATAAGTGGTGGAAGATACACATCTTATGTATGGAATAGGGAGGATGAATAACAAATGATTACAGGTGAACTTAAAAATAAAATTGATAGTCTTTGGGATATTTTTGCATCTGGAGGGTTAACAAATCCCCTTGATGTAATTGAACAGGTTACATATTTAATGTTTATACATGATATTGATGAAGCTGATAATTTGAGGGCGAAAGAAAGTGCAATGCTCGGACTTCCTTTTAAAAGTATATTTTCAGATGAAGTCAATATAGGAGATAGAAAAATAGAGGGCAATCAGCTTAAATGGTCAACATTTAGGGATTTTCCTGCAGGTAAAATGTATACAGTAGTACAAGAATGGGTATTTCCTTTTATAAAAAATCTTCACAATAATAAAGACAGTGCCTATTCAAAATATATGGATGATGCTATTTTTAAACTTCCAACTCCTTTAATGTTAGATAAAGCTGTAACAAGCCTTGATGATATATATAGTTTAATGAAATTATCAAAAGGTGTTGATATTAGAGGAGATGTGTACGAATATTTGCTTTCAAAAATTGCATCATCTGGGCTTAATGGTCAGTTTAGAACACCAAGACATATAATCAGAATGATGGTTGAACTTATGGACCCAAAGGCCGATGAGATTATTTGCGACCCGGCTTGCGGAACTTCAGGCTTTTTAGTTGCAGCAGGTGAATATTTAAAAGAAAAACATAAAGAGGATATTTTTTATAATAAGGAGAAGAAAGACCATTATATGAATCATATGTTTTTTGGTTACGATATGGATAGAACAATGCTTCGTATAGGTGCAATGAATATGATGACTCATGGTATAGATAATCCTTTTATTGAATATAGAGATAGTTTGTCAGAACAAAACTACGACAAAGAAAAATATTCACTTATTCTCGCTAATCCTCCTTTTAAGGGTAGCCTTGATTATTATACTGTTTCTCCGGACTTATTAAAAGTTTGCAAAACTAAAAAAACAGAACTTCTCTTTTTGGCACTTTTCCTTCGTATGTTAAAAATAGGAGGCAGATGTGCTTGTATTGTTCCTGATGGCGTACTTTTTGGTTCATCAAAAGCACATAAGTCAATCCGACAGGAAATTGTAGAAAATAATAGACTTGAGGCTGTAATATCAATGCCTTCAGGGGTGTTTAAACCTTATGCAGGTGTATCAACAGCTATACTTATTTTCACCAAAACAGGTCACGGAGGAACAGATAAAGTTTGGTTCTATGATATGAAGGCAGATGGCTTTAGTCTTGACGATAAACGACAGGCTGTGGATGAAAATGATATTCCGGATATTCTAGAAAGATTTAATAATTTGGATAAAGAAAATAATAGAAAAAAAACAGAGCAGAGCTTTTTTGTTGATAAAAAAGATATTGTAGCTAATGATTTTGATTTATCAATAAATAAATATAAAGAAGTAGAATATATTCCTGTTGAATATCCACCAACAAGTGAAATTCTTGATGAAATTGATAGATTGAATGCTGAAATTATAAAAGAAACTCTTGAACTTAGAGCTTTGCTAAAAAAATAATAAAGAAAGGACCTCTTAAATTGAGGTTTGTGGGAATGATAGATGAAAAAAGTTAAGCTAGTGGATATATGTAATCTGAAACAATGGAAAACTATTCCAACTAATGAATTATTAGACCATGGATTTCCTGTTTATGGGGCAAATGGAGTAATTGGATATTATAGAGAATATAATCATGAAAATCCGGTAATTGCTATTACATGTCGAGGAGCAACATGTGGCACTATTAATATTACTGTTCCAAAAGCATATATTACAGGTAATGCAATGTGTTTAGATAATCTTAGCTCAGATATTGATTTGAAATATCTTTATTACTGTCTTTTACATTATGATTTTATGAATGTTATTAGTGGCTCAGCACAACCACAGATTACAAGGCAAGGATTAGAAAAGATTGTTGTATCAATAGGTACTTCAAAGGAACAACGGGATATTGTTGCTATTCTTGAAAAAGTAGAAAGAGTTATTAATGATAGAAAACTGTAACTACAAAAATTAGATGACCTAATCAAAGCCCGATTTGTCGAGATGTTTGGTGATTTGAAAACTAACACTAAGGGGTGGGATATTAAGACATTTGATGAGCTGTCTTATCTAATTACAGATGGTGAGCATACAACTCCGAGAAGAACTGCGGATGGAATATATCTTTTGTCTGCCTGTAATGTTCTAAACCATTCACTGCAGTTAGATAATGTGGATTATATTGACCAAGAAGAATATGACAGAATTGCAAAGAGAGTTATTCCTCAAGAAGGAGATGTTCTTATTTCTTGTTCAGGTACGGTTGGACGATGTTGTTGTGTTCCTGCTAATCTTAATTTTCAAATGGTAAGAAGTGTTGCTCTGATTAGATTCAAAGAAGAGATTAATCCAGTGTTTGCTGAATATATGATTATGTCTGATTGTTTGCAAGAGCAGATTAACAGTTCCAAAACTGCATCATCACAAGCTAATTTATTCCAAGGAAAGATTAAGGCACTTAAGGGATTCGTACCACCTATTATACTTCAGAATGAGTTTTTGGTGTTTGTCAAGCAAGTCAACAAATCAAAATTGAGTTATATTAAATTTATAGAAAAATTAGAAAGGAGAGTTAAAAATGACAAACTTTGATTTCTTAAAAAACGATACACAATTTAATAGTTTTGCAGATGCAGCCATAGCTTCTGAAAAAATATTTCATATAGACAAGGAAGCATCGGCTTTAAATTGTCGTAGAGCTATGGAAAATGCAGTAAAATGGCTGTATTCAGTTGACAAATGTCTTAAAATTCCCTATCAAGACACATTAAAAGCTCTTATGAGCACTGAGGACTTTGTAGATATGGTTGGTAGTGACATTATAAGAAGAATGACATTAATAAGAAAAGTTGGAAATACAGTAGCTCACACAAGTAAAAAGATTACTGTGGACCAAGCAAGACTTTGTATTGAAAATTTATATTATTTTATGGATTTTATAGCCTGCTGTTATGCTAAGGAATATGAATATAAACCTTTTGATGAAACTCTCCTTGATAAGCACAGTGAAAATATTGTTGATACAGGAAAAGATATAGATTTTGAAAAACTTATTGCAGAAAATAAAGCATTAAAAGAGGAACTTACTGCAAGACGAGAAGAACAACAAATAAACTATGTTCCAAAGCCTCTTGATTTATCTGAATATAAAACTAGAAAAATATATATTGATACGATGCTTTCTGATTGTGGTTGGATTGAGGGCAAAGATTGGTATAACGAAGTTGAACTTGAAGGTATGCCTAATAAATCTAATATAGGATATGCTGATTATGTTCTTTATGGAAATGATGGCAAGGCTCTTGCTGTAATTGAGGCAAAAAAGACTTGTGTTGATGTTTCCCAAGGCAGACAACAGGCAAAGCTTTATGCTGATATTTTAGAAAAAATGTATGGTAGAAGACCTGTTATATTTATGACTAATGGTTTTGAAACAAGAATTGTAGATGGACAATATCCAGAAAGAAAAGTAGCTGCAATTTATTCAAAAAGAGACCTTGAAAAACTTTTTAATCTTCGCTCTATGCGTATGAGTCTAAAAAATATTGTTTTAAATAAAAATATTGCAGGAAGATATTATCAAGAGGGTGCAGTAAAGGCTGTGTGTGTTGCCTTTGATACTAAAAACAGGCGAAAGGCTCTTCTTGTTATGGCAACCGGTTCAGGCAAAACAAGGACAGTAATATCACTTTGTGATGTTCTTTTGCAATATGGCTGGGTAAAGAATATATTGTTTTTGGCTGATAGAAATTCTCTTGTTACACAGGCTAAGCGTTCTTTTGTTAACCTTTTGCCTAATTTATCTGTAACAAATTTATGTGAAGAAAAGAATAACTATGCTGCCCATTGTGTTTTTTCTACATATCAGACAATGTATAACTGTATTGATGATGCTAAAGACAAGGAGGGAAGGCTCTTTACCTGTGGTCATTTTGACCTTGTAATATGTGATGAAGCTCATCGTTCTGTTTATAATAAATACAAGGATATTTTCAATTATTTTGATGCACCTCTGGTGGGATTAACA
Organism: Lachnospirales bacterium; assembly: GCA_051892075.1. GTDB lineage: Bacteria > Bacillota > Clostridia > Lachnospirales > CAG-274 > HGM11788. The sequence goes on along the minus strand of JBJFFW010000009.1, from coordinate 1,822 downwards.
GCAACACCTAAAGATGAAATTGATAAAAATACTTATGAAATATTTGAACTTGAAGATGGAGTTCCAACTTATGGATATGAACTTGCACAGGCTGTAAAGGATGGTTATTTAGTTGATTATATGTCAATAGAAACTAAGCTTAAATTTATTGACCAGGGAATTAGTTATGATGAACTTTCGTCAAAAGATAAAGAACTATATGAAAATACATTTACTGAAGATGGGGAACTCCCAGAAAGGATTAGTTCTACAGCATTAAATAATTGGGTATTTAACATAGATACTATAAAAAAGGTTTTAAATATTTTAATGGAAAATGGATTAAAGGTAGACTATGGTCAGAAATTAGGAAAAACAATAATATTTGCTAAAAATCATAAGCACGCCGAGAAAATTTATGAAGTATTTAATAAAGAATATCCTCATTTACCGGGATTTGCAAAAGTTATAGATAATAAAATTAAATATTCTCAGACTTTGATAGATGAGTTTTCTGATAGTAAGAAAAATCCTCAGATTGCTATATCTGTTGATATGCTTGATACTGGTATTGATGTACCTGAAATCCTTAATTTAGTTTTCTTTAAAAAGGTTATGAGTAAAGCTAAATTCTGGCAGATGATAGGCAGAGGAACAAGACTTTGTCCAAATCTTATAGATGGTAAAGATAAGGATAAGTTTTATATATTTGATTTTTGCGGTAATTTTGAATTTTTTAGAATGAACAAAGGGCACCAGTCTGCAAATATGCTTGCCTTGCAAGGTGCAATATTCCATTTGAAAGCACAAATTATTTTTAAATTACAAGAAATAGAATATCAAACAGACTATTTAATAGAATTTAGAAAAACTCTTGTAAATGATATGGTATGTAAAGTCAAAGAAATTAAGAGAGATAGTTTTGCGGCAAAACAGCATATAAAGTATATAGATTTGTATTCAAACAAAGAAAATTATACTACCTTAACTTATGAAGATACATTAAATATGCGTGATGAAATTGCTCCTCTTATTATTCCGGATAATGATGATGTAAGTGCTGTGCGTTTTGATGCTTTAATATATGGTATAGAAGTGGCTTACTTAGTAGGTAAAAGCTATGGTAAGCGTCGAAGTGAACTATACAAAAAAGTTAATGCAATAGCTAATGTTGCAAATATTCCGGAAATAGCAGCTCAAAGTGACCTTATAAACAAAATATTACATACAGATTATATAGATAATGCAGGTATAAATGAATTTGAATATATTCGTAAATGTATTCGCGGTCTGATAAAGTATCTTCCTGATACTAGAAAAAAGTATTCTATATCTATAGACCTTGATGATGATATTGTATCTGTTGAATGGAATGAGGCTGAACTTGAAAATGATGATTTGAAAAATTATAAAATGAAAGCAGAATATTATGTTAGAGAGCATCAGGATAATTTTGTGATTGCAAAATTAAAGTCAAATTTGCCTTTAGATAATGAAGATATTAAAGAACTTGAAAAAATACTTTGGAATGAAGTTGGGTCAAAATCAGATTATGAAGCCGAATATGGTAAAAAGCCTTTAGGTGAATTTGTAAGAAAAATTGTCGGTATTGATATGAATGCAGCTAAAGAGGCTTTTTCAGAATATCTAAATAATACAAGTTTGGATTCAAGACAGATATATTTTGTAAATCAGATTATAGAATATATAGTTCATAATGGTGTTTTAAAAGATTTTTCTGTATTACAAGAATCTCCTTTTGCTGATAAAGGCAGTGTAGTTGAAATATTTGAGGATATGTCTGTGTGGATGGGTATTAGGAGTATTATTGAGAAAATCAATA
>JBJFFW010000008.1:0-8280 GCA_051892075.1 Lachnospirales bacterium | reverse complement strand
TGTCTGAACAGAAGTATCTTTATACTTCTTAATATAGTTAGATTCAGAAATAATAGGAGTTGAGCTAACATTTGCATAAGAAGTGTCATCTACATAGTAAATCTGACCATTGCTGTCAGTCTTCTGAGCATTTACAGAACCAACATAGTCAATAGCATTACCTACAGATACAACACCCTTTAAGTCGTAATCGAACTTGTAAGAACGGTTCTGGCTATCATATTTAAGACCATTAGCATCCTTAAGTTCTTTTGCAGTACCTGAATATAAGTTTAAGTTATAAGTAATGTTGTTATAAAGTATTACATTTCTAGCCTTTAATGCAGGGTTGAAGTTAGAGTCAATACCTGAAGACTTGTTTTCAAATGCGATACAATCCTTAACATAGTGCATTACATAAATATTTTCGCCACCAAGCTTGAAACCGTTACCACCAGATGTAGCATCATAGTCAGTTTCTGTGCCATTTTCATTTAACTTGTAACCCATTCTGTAAGTGATACAGTCAACAAGTGATGAAGCACCAATAGCACCTGTAGAAAGCTTAGTATAACAATCCCAACCATCATCAAGGTTGTGGTGAGAAATACAATCCTTAAATACATTGTTGTAACCAACAGTTAACTTAGCTGCGAAACCATCGGCATTGTTCTTAGATGGGTCACAGTTGTTGTAAGATTCACAAGATTCGATAAGGTTGTGAGAAGCCCACATATCGATAGTCTTATCATCAGAATTAATACGGCTTACCTGGAAACCTGTATCACCATTGTAGCGGAATGTACAATTCTTAACAGTATTGTAGCTACCTGCTAACTGGAATGCCTTCATATTACCGCCGGCATTCTGGAATGTTAAACCATCGAAAATCCAATAATCGGCATCAACTGAGAATCCGTTAAATTCATTTTCAAGGTCAATAATAGGATTTGCTCCTTCTTCAGCCATCATAGTCTTTGGTCTGCCCTGAAGACCTGATGCTGTAGATTCAAACTTAAATGCTAAGTTATCAGTATTCTTTAATTTATATGTACCGTCAAGACAAATGATAGTACCACCCATATCTACAAGACCTATTGCAGTTTCAAGGTCGATAGGGTTTTCTCTTGTACCATCACCTGATACAGAACCATTAGGACCTACATATAAGAGTTTAGTGTTATCAATAGACTTATGAGTTACATTAAATGTTAATGTCTGTGGCTCATAAGATGTTAAATCATCTGCAGTAGATGGATAGTAAACAATAGTAAATCTGTTTACGCTATCTCTAACAAGCTTGAAATCTCTAGTTGAGTACTTTCTACCAACACCTACATCAGTGTAGATAGTCTTACCATTCTGAGAAATTGTTACTCTACCGCCACTTTCGTTAGTAGACTTTAATGATAATGAGTAATTATCATAAGTTACATATAATGGAGAGTTAATACTAATCTTTGGAGTAACTGCTTCTTTCTCATTATCAGTGTAAATAGGGTCAGTTGCAGGGTCAGTTTCGTGTAACTGAATGTTAGTTACTGTACAATCAGCAAATCTTGATGCAAAGAAACCAACATAAATATTGTCGTTATCCTGAATACCTAATACATTTTCACACTCTAAGAAGTCTTCATAATCTCTCTTAGTAGCTGTCTTACCAGTCTGATAGTCATATGTAGTAATCATATAACCACCATTAATCTTTTCTAATGTTACATTATACTTATCACCAGCTAAAGGAACTGATTCAGTAGTAGACTTGATACCAATTCTTTCGCCACCGCCGTCAGGAGCAGATACACCACTTCTAACCATGATGTTAATTCTGTTCATCTGAGTCTTCTTATAATAAGTAGAAGAAGTCTTATCAGTTGGATAAGTAGAGTCTGTACAAGCACCTGCTAATACCATATTAGATGCAAATGTTGAGTTTATATCAAGTAAGGTTACTGAATAATCAAAACCTCTGCTGTCTGTTACAGTATAATCATTTACACAAGCTTCATATAAGTCAACAGGAGTTTCAATAGTCTTAGTAGTACCGTCTGCTGCTGTGTAAGTAACAGTGTTCTTCATAGCATCTTCAGGGTTAGTAGTCATGTGGTTATTAAGACCACCTGTGTACTGACCGTTTGCATCAATACCACCGGCAAACTGGATTACATCCTTTGCCATAATACCGAAACATTCCTGACCAGAACGAAGTCTGTCAAGAGCCTTAATACTTGCAGCTTCATCATCTAAGCCTTCAGCCTTTGCTTCAGCAAGATATTTTGTATAGTTATTATAAATTGTCTTGTCAAACTTAGGACTTGACTCATTTGTAATTTCCTTAATATCTCTGATATATCTGTTTACTTCGATATCAGCAGAAATTCTAAAGTTATTCTTATTACTTACTCTTGTATAGTAGTAAGCAATACCATCCTGGTCGCCAGAAACCTTACCACAGCCGTCCCAAGAATTAAGTCTTACACTGTCAACTGTAGGTAACTGACCATTAATCATTACCTGAGGAGCAATATTATGCTGAGTTCTGCTAGAAGTATACTCCTGACCATTAATAGTAGCAATAATTTCAGATGTTTCAGGTTCGTCAAGGTTTACACCGATTGAAGAAGAACCAAGTAAAGCAGCCTTCCATACATAATCCTTGCTTTCAACTACAGAAATATCTAAAACTGTGTCAGTAAAGTAAACAACATTCTTGTTATATACAAGAGAAACTGTTGTAGTACCAACACTCATATTATTAAATGCTGTAAGGTCTACATAGAAGTCAGCAGCCTCTGCATCTGCCTTAGTAACTTCTTTACCTTCTGATGTATAATACTTTGTGCCATCATATAAGTAAATAATACCGTCTTCACAAAGAGGAACATACTTATTAGAAGCATAAAGAATCTTAACATTCATACCAGTAGGGTCAAATACTTCACCTACAGAGTATGTTAATCTTGGATAAGTAGTAAAGTCAGCTCTAATAGCTGTGTCATACTTAACTACTACATTGAAAGTAGTTGTCTTAGTCTTATCTTCATTGTAAGTAATTACAAGTGGAAGACTTGTGTTTTCCTTAGTAGTATCAAGACCTGATACAGTGTATTCTTCTGGGTCAAGAGTTCTGTAGTTAGCCTGTCCGTTGTATCTGTAAACAGCCTGAACAGTAAGACCTGCTGTATCAATATCTGTATCGCCTACATAATAAACTTCTCTTGATGGGAATGTAGAAACAACAATTCTCTCAAGTTCGCCGGCATTTACTTCTATATTATAAGAAGAAACATTACCGTTCTTATCATAAATTGAACCATCAGGATATTCTAATGTTACAACAGCATCACCAATCATATCTGATGTAATGTATGTATTTTCATCAACAACTTTGCCATTAATAGAAATCTTATTCTTATAAGCTTCTAAATCCTGATATGTATCATTTTCAAAGAAATATCTTACAGTTAAACCATAAGGGTTAAACTTGCTTCCTACGAAGAAATCATTATAAGCAGCATTGTACTTAATTTCCTGAGAAACAATCTTCATAGGATGAACATTTATATTAAATGTCTTAGGTTCAGCCTTACCAACAGAAATAGTTAAAGTCTTATCTCCATTTGTATTGAATGAATAATCTCTCATATTATCAAAGCCTAAAACTGTAAATTCGTCTGGGTCAGTGATAATACCTGTAGTACCATCTTCATAAGTAACCTTTAAAGCAAGACCTGTAAAATCAAAAGGTTCAGTAGTATAATATTCTAACTTGTTTGGAAGTGACTCAATCTCAAAATCTACAATAGGCTTTGTAATCTTAAGGTCGATATCTGTAAAGTCTACATCAATAGCTCTTGTAGCAGATACACCAACAAAGATATCTCCTGTTAAAGAAATAGGAAGACCTGCTGCACCATGAGGAGCACTTGCATCAACAACAACCTTTTCAGTTTCGCTGCCCTTCTTAGTTACGCTTAAAGTGTAAATGTCACCAGACTTTCTCATTTCCAAATAATAAACATCCTTTGGAAGAGGAGCTGTCATTGCACTTGAACAAGCAAGAGATTCATCAAGGAAAGAACCTCTAGCTGTATCAGGGCTGTACAATTCTTTGTTAATTCTGTACCAGCCATTAGCCATTGTCTTACCTACTTCCTTCATTCTAACTCTACCAACATTGATAGAATCAGCATAAGGTGGAGTAGTAGTTGCTAATGGTGGAACTAAAGATGTTGCATCTGGATAGTGACTATCCACAACGAGGTCATCAATAGCTGAAATACCAAATGCTACCTGATTATCGTTGTTAGCAATTTCATTAATAGTAGCAGTTGCAGTCATAACGAAGTCTTCGTTAGAGTCAACCCACTTACCATAATAAGCCATACCTTCTGATGTACTGGCTACCTTACCGGCACTGCTAGCAACACTGTTTGAAGCAGTATTAACTGTACCTGCTTTAATTTGAACTGCATTATCTCCCTTAGCATTAATTTCCCAAGCCGGTACCATATTACCGTCTTTATCAGCTACAAGTTCGATAGAATTTGTTTCAGTAATAACAGTTTCAAAGTTGTCATCAATAGTTTCTTTCTTAATAGTAGTTAACTTCTGCTGACCACCAACATCACCTGAAACAGTTGCAATCCAATCACCAGTTGAACTCTTTGGATAGTGCTTTAATGAGCTTGAATCATCGTCAGTAGTTTCTGTATCAGAATCAGCCAATGCCACAGCGGCACCTGATGGGACAGCTTCATCTGTAAGCTCTTCAACAGCACTTTCCTGTGAATCCAAAACCGGAGCTTCTTCGGCTACTGCAAAGTTAATTGATCCGAACAACATTGCTGCAGATAAAGCCAAAGATAAAATACGCTTTTTCATAGGAAAATTCCTCCTTTTAAAATTTTCTACAACACAACTCTCATTCTACTCTGCCTACTAACAAAAATCCTAGAACCCTTGCAGTAAACAGCGTAAAACTTAGCGAGACGACGCATTTGTAGTTGTTTTTATTATAACTTAAAAAATCACAAAAAGCAATACAAAACTCTTAAAAAATTGATTAAAAATACCTATAAAATAAGGTGTTTCACCCCTTTTTAGCCTAGTCATTTTGTACAATTTTAATAAAAGCCACTAAATATTGTGTTTTAGAGAAATTTAACACTAGATTTAGTCTATAATTTTTAAATTTACAGGTGAATTATTTACGAAAATATTAATTTTTTATTAATTTATTAGTTATTTTTAACAAAATTTATTTTTAGTAAAATTGCTAGATATAACTATTTAATTATATTTTAAATTAATATTGGTAAATTATAAATTTTAATTATTAATACTTTTTATTAAAAAAAGGACTGCAAAAAAGCAGTCCTTTAAAAAATAATAATTAATTACAAATTGTAAGCTCAGTAGCTTTATCAAATACATGAATTTTATTAACATCAAAAGCAACCTTAATCTTATCACCGATTTTAGCTGTATTTCTTGAATTAACTCTTGCTGTAACAGCATTACCTGCAACATTTAAGAAAAGGTTAACCTCAGCACCAAGAAGCTCAGTAACATCTACATCAGCCTCTACAATACTATCTGGAGAAGCAGTAAGGAAAATATCCTCATCATGAACATCTTCAGGTCTGATACCTATAATAACTTCTTTTCCAACATATCCTCCGTCAATAATAGCCTTTGACTTATTTTCAGGAAGCTTAATTGAATAATCTCCAAAGCATACTGCAACACCACCGTCAACTCTTGAAACAGTAGCATCAATAAAGTTCATCTGTGGAGAACCAATAAAGCCTGCAACAAATAAATTACCAGGATTATTATAAAGATTTTGAGGAGTATCAACCTGCTGAATAACACCGTCTTTTAAAACTACAATTCTTGTACCAAGAGTCATAGCCTCTGTCTGGTCATGAGTTACATAAATAAAAGTAGTCTGTAATCTCTGATGAAGCTTTGAAATTTCACTTCTCATCTGAACTCTTAACTTAGCATCAAGATTTGATAAAGGTTCGTCCATAAGGAATACCTTTGGCTGACGCACAATAGCTCTACCCATTGCAACTCTCTGTCTTTGACCACCTGATAAAGCCTTTGGCTTTCTATCTAATAAATGGTCAATTTCAAGAATTTTAGCAGCTTCTCTTACTTTTTTATCAATTTCTGCTTTAGGAACTTTTCTAAGCTTTAAAGCAAAAGCCATATTATCATAAATAGTCATGTGTGGATAAAGAGCATAGTTCTGGAAAACCATTGCAATATCTCTATTTTTTGGGTCAACAGTATTACAAAGCTTATCACCAATCCAAAGCTCACCACTTGAAATATCCTCAAGACCTGCAATCATTCTAAGAGTTGTAGACTTACCACAACCTGAAGGACCTACAAAAATAATAAATTCCTTATCTGCAATATCAAGATTAAAATTCTTAACAGCTACAAAACCATTAGGATATTTCTTAACGATATTTTTTAATTTAAGTTCCGCCATTTACATTTTCCTCCTTAAAATCACATTATTATTGTGACTAATCAATTTAAAGTCAGGGCGGTGAGTGCATATATTATAAAGCCTCTACCCCAGTTAATCTGATTATTATATTACATTATTTTTACAAATTTCTCTATATGATTATTGAACAAATAATTTGTGAATGGTTTGTGAAATTTGCTAAGATAAATTTCACCTTAAAAATTTTTTATTCACATTGTTGTTTTTTTCACAACTTTTAAATGATTTTAGAGGATTTTCAAGTAAAAATCAACAAACAAAAGTCTTAAAAGTCATTTTAAACAATAATTTATAAATAATTTTTTAATTTTTTTATACATATTTGTAAATAAAGGCTTTTTTTACTTTAATTTTTCAGATTTTTCAAATTCTCTATATTTAATATAAAATTCTTCTACTGCCAACTTATGTATTCTGTAAAAATTACGCATACTCATATCATAAGGGTAATTTCCACAAATTTCATCCCAGTTTTGTCTTTTATAATATTTTGATTTTATTACATACTGCTTATCAAAATCAAGACTGTCAACAATGTCATTTACAACATTTTCCATATACATAAACTCTGCCACTCTTTTATTAATTCTCTCAAGTCTTTTTTCACACATTTTAACAGACCTTATAATTTTATTGTCTACAGATGGTATTTCCATTCGAGATTTTGGTAAATGAGAATAAACAGAAGCCGAAATATCTGTCATTGATTCAATTATTTCTTCAATCCTTTCTATTTCTTCTTTTTCATACTCTATAAGTAAACTGCTGTTCCCCCATTTATACAGTATATTTTTAGCTCTTTCTTCATCTCTAGCAGTCATATTTCACCCTCCTTCCTAGAACATATATTCTATAGATAGTATATCATTAGAACAAATGTTTGTCAATTAAAAATAAAAAAAAGTTGTAAATTAATACAACTCTTTTTATAATTATTTTTTATTATTATATATAAATAATACAATAGATACTGAAAATATTATTACATAGCCAATTATACTATAAATATCAGGTATTTGGTCAAAAAGAATAAAACCTAGTGCAGCCGCAAATACAATCTGTGAATAGTCAAATACAGATACTTCTTTTGCCGGTGCATTAGTATAGGCTGCTGTAATTGCAAATTGTCCTCCTGAGGCAGCTAAGCCTGCACAAAGCAAAATTATAAGCTGATATAAACTCATAGGTGCATAGCTAAATAAAATGTATGGCAAAGTTACTATACAGCTAAAGGCTGAAAAGAAGAAAACAATTTTAGGTCCTTTAACACCTCTCATTCCTAAGCCTCTTACGGCAGTATATGCCGCTCCTGCACCTATACCGCCACAAAAACCTACAAGAGCAGGTATTGTATGACTAAAGTCCATAGAAGGCTTAATAATGAATATAGAGCCAATAAAGGCTATTACAACACCTATTGCCTGTATAGCCTTAGGTTTTTCTTTTAAAAATAAATAAGAAAAAATAACGGCAAAAAAAGGTGAAAGTTTATTAAGCATTGAGGCATCAGAAATATTTAGCCTTGAAACAGCATAAAAATTACCTAAAATACCTAAAGTACCACAGGCTGAACGAATAATTAAAAGAGGTAAATCTTCTTTATTATAATGGAACTGTTCCTTTATGGACGAATTATTTTTAAAACCGTCTTTAATTATAATAAAAGCAGCAGCCATAACTGCAATAAAATTTCTAAAAAAACTTTTTTGTATAGTTGGTAAATCACCTGCAAGTCTTACAAAACAATTCATAAGAGCAAAACAGAAAGCTGA
>JBJFFW010000007.1:0-8284 GCA_051892075.1 Lachnospirales bacterium | reverse complement strand
GAAAATATATGGGAGCTTAAAGAGGCTATTTCAAAGCTTGTGCCAAGTGATAATATGACTTTAAAAATTATTGGAGATAAGCTTTGTGAAAATGATTTAGTTGTGCTTGTTGTTCCTATTGATAAGGCAGCACCTAAAGGCAGACTTATACTGCCTCAACAACAGACCATAAGAGATATTTTGGAAGCAGGGGCAATAAGTGTAGTTACAAGAGATACAGAGCTTGATGCTACTTTAAAATCAATGGGTAAAAAGCCTAAAATGGTAATTACTGACTCACAAGCTTTTTATAAAGTTAAAGAAATAGTACCAAATGATATTTTATTAACATCTTTTTCTATATTAATGGCAAGATATAAGGGTGATTTAGATGAGGCTATTAAGGCTGTTAAGGTAATTGACAGCTTAAATGAGGGAGATTATGTATTAATATCAGAGGGTTGTACTCATCACAGACAATGTGATGATATTGGTACAGTTAAAATACCTAAATGGCTTAATAACCACAGGGGAAAGAAGATAAATTATGAATTTTCAAGCGGTACGGAATTCCCTAGAGATTTATCTAAATATAAAGCAGTAATTCACTGTGGAGGCTGTACCCTTAATGAAAAGGAAATGAAACACAGAATAGCTGTGTGTAAATCACAAAATGTACCAATTACAAATTATGGTATTTTTATAGCCTATATAAATGGCATTTTAGAAAGAAGTATTCAGGTATTTCCCGAATATGCAGATAAACTAAAGTAAAATGGAGGAAACAAAATGAAAATTGAAACAAAATGTATACAATCAGGCTATACACCTAAAAATGGTGAGCCAAGAGTTTTGCCTATTGCACAAAGCACAACTTATAAATATTCATCAGCTAAGGAAATGGGTGATTTATTTGACCTTAAAACAGATGGCTTTTTCTACACAAGATTAGCTAACCCAACTGCTGATGCAGTAGAAAAGAAAATTGCCGACCTTGAGGGTGGTGTAGGTGCTATGCTTACATCAGCAGGACAGGCAGCCTCTCTTATTGCAATTATGAATATTTGCAGTGCAGGCGACCATATTATAAGTGCTACTACAATTTATGGTGGTACATTTAATCTTTTAGGTGTTACTTTAAAGAGATTTGGGCTTGATGTTACTTTTGTTGACCCGGATTTGCCTCTAGAAGAATTGCAGAAATTTGTAAAGCCTAACACAAAGGCAGTTTTTGGTGAAACTTTGGCAAACCCTGCCTTAAAGGTTTTAGATATTGAAAAGTTTGTAAAACTTGCTCATAATAACAATGTTCCATTTATTATTGATAATACATTCCCTACACCTATTTTATGCAGACCTATTGAATATGGAGCTGATATTGTAACTCACTCTACATCAAAGTATATGGACGGTCATGCAGTATCTCTTGGTGGTGTAATTGTAGATAGTGGCAATTTTGACTGGGCAGCAAGTGGTAAGTTCCCTGATATGGTTACTCCTGACGAGTCTTATCATGGTGTTGTTTACACAGAGCATTTTGGTAAGGCAGCCTTTATTGCAAAGGCAAGAGTACAGCTTATGAGAGATTTAGGTGCTGCTCCTGCTCCAATGAACTGTTTTTTACTTAATTTAGGTCTTGAAACACTTCACCTTAGAATGGAAAGACACAGTGAAAATGCACTTAAAGTTGCTAAGTATTTAGAAAATAATGATAAAATTGAATGGGTAAGTTATCCTGGATTAGAGTCAAGTGCTGATTATGAGTTAGCTAAAAAATATCTTCCAAAGGGTTGCAGTGGTGTAATTGCTTTTGGCCCTAAGGGTGGCAGAGCTGCCAGTGAAAAAATGATGGATAGCTTAAAGCTTTGCAACATTGTTTGTCATGTAGCTGATGCAAGAACAGGTGTACTTCACCCTGCTTCATCTACTCACAGACAGTTAACTGATGAACAGCTTGTAGAATGTGGAGTTAAGCCTGAGCTTATTAGAATGTCTGTAGGTATTGAAAATGCAGATGATATTATTGCAGATATTGAACAGGCTCTTGAGTCTATTTAATTATGAAGTGGTATGAAAGAACCAGAATGTTACTAGGGGATAGTGGCATTGAAAGATTAAAAGATTCTAATATAATTGTATTTGGTGTTGGCGGTGTAGGGTCCTTTGTTTGTGAGGCTTTAGCAAGAGCAGGAGTTGGCAGATTGACCCTTGTTGATAATGACTGCGTAAGTTTAACAAATATTAACAGACAGCTTATTGCACTAAATTCAACTATAGGAAAATTAAAAACTCAGGTTATGGCTGAAAGAATAAGGGATATTAATCCTGAGTGTAATGTGAAATGCGTAAATGAATTTATATTAAGAGATAATGTTTGTGATGTTATTAATGAAAAATTTGATTATTGTATAGATGCAATAGATACTGTTACAGCAAAAATATCTGTAATTATGAGATGTAATGAGCTTAATATACCAATTATAAGCTCTATGGGTACAGGTAATAAATTAAATCCGTCAATGCTTGAAATTACAGATATTTATAAAACTTCTGTTTGTCCTTTAGCTAAGGTTATGAGAAAAGAACTTAAAGACAGAAAGGTCAAAAAGCTTAAAGTATGTTTTAGTAAAGAACTTCCTATTAAACCTCTTGATACAGAGGATAAAAAAGGAACAAGACCGACACCTGGCAGTGTCAGCTTTGTTCCAAGTGTAGCAGGACTTATGATTGCAGGAGAAGTTGTAAGAGATATTTGTAGTAATTAATAATCATCAGGGTAATCAATGTTGTCATAAAAATTTAAGTGGCAGTTTTTGGTGTTATAATAGGCACAATGACTACAGGTTTCACTTTTTATGTGAAAGGGCAAATCATTCATTGGTTTAAAATGAGAACATTTATTTATTAGTGTTTTTTTCATAAAATCACCTCTATTATTATTTTAATATATATTAAAAAAAATATTCAAAAATGCTTGCAATAGTTATTTTTTGGTGATATAATAAGAATATAGTAAATGCTGTTTAGATGAGAGTGGGCTTTGTCCACTCTCGTTTTATGTTGTTAATAAGAAAGGAAGGTTTGATGCAAGCTAAAGAAATTGTTAAGCTGGTAGAGGAATTATCTGAACCTATTATCAATGAGAAAAATTTTGAATTTGTAGACGCTGAATTTGTTAAGGAAGGACCTAATTGGTATTTAAGGCTTTTTGTTGATAAAGAAGGCGGAATTACGATTGATGAGTTGGAGTATGTCAGCAGAGCCTTGGATGAAAAACTTCCTGAGGACATAACAGAGCAGCCTTTTATTTTGGAGGTTAGTTCACCCGGTATTGACAGAGTTCTAAAAAGAGATAAGGAATATGTTAAATACAAAGGTAAACTTGTAGATGTAAAATTATTTAAGGCTGTAAATGGCATTAAGGAATATCAAGGAGAGCTTGTAGGGCTTATTGATGGCAATGTTGTTATACTTGATGAAAATGGAAACAATTTAAGCTTTCCAAAAGAAGATGTTGCCACTACCAGACTTGCAGTTGTATTTTAATTAGGAGGATAAGTAAAAATGGATGGCAAGGAATTAATTACTGCCTTAGAACTTATTGAAAAAGAAAAAGGAATTGATAAAGAAACTATTTTTGAGGCTATAGAGGCTTCACTTGTTACTGCCTGTAAGAAAAATTATGGTACTTCTCAAAATATCAGAGTAGATATGAACAGAGAAAATGGAGAAATTAAAGTATATGCACAAAAAGAAATAGTTGAAGATGTGTATGATGCTTTCCTTGAAATTTCTCTTGAAGAAGCCAGAGAAATTGACCCTAATTATGAAATGGGTGATTTTGTGGATTTTGAAATTACACCTAGAAATTTTGGCAGAATTTCAGCTCAGACAGCAAAACAGGTTGTAGTTCAGAAATTCAGAGAAGCTGAAAGAGATAAAATGTTTAACGAATTTGCTGCAAAGGAAAGAGAAGTTGATACAGCCATTGTTCAAAGAACAGACAATAAGGGTAATGTTATTGTAAATCTTGGAAAGACTGATGCTTTCTTACCTTTATCTGAACAGCTTCCCGGAGAAAAGTATAACTTTAATGACAGAATTAAGGTTTATGTTTTAAAGGTTACATTAGGAGCAAAAGGCCCTCAGATTACTGTATCAAGAACTCATTTTGAACTTGTAAAAAGACTTTTTGAGCTTGAATCACCTGAAGTATTTAATGGAGAAGTTGAAATTAAGTGTATTTCAAGAGAGCCTGGTTACAGAGCTAAGATGGCTGTTTATTCAACTGTAGAGGGTGTAGATGCAGTAGGTGCTTGTGTTGGTCAAAATGGTGCAAGAGTAGATGCAGTTGTAAATGAGCTTAACGGTGAAAAGATTGATATTATACCATGGAGTGAAGACCCTGCTGAATTTATTTCGGCAGCTTTAAGACCTGCAAAGGTTCTTGCTGTTGAAATTTCAGAGGACGAAAATGAAAAGGCGGCCAGAGTTGCCGTACCTGACAGTCAGCTTTCACTTGCTATTGGTAAGGAAGGTCAAAATGTAAGATTGGCAGCAAGACTTACAGGCTGGAAAATAGATATTAAAAGTGAATCACAGGCAAGACTTACAGATTTTGTAAAGTTTGATGATGATAATGATATTTTTGAAGAAACTGATGTAGAGGAATAAGGTAAATAAGGTGATACTTATGAATAAAAAAATTCCTATGAGAAAATGCACAGGTTGTCAGGAAATGAAAAGCAAAAAAGAGCTTATAAGAATTGTAAGAAGTGATGACGGCAGTTTCTTTCTTGATGAAACAGGCAAAAAATCGGGCAGAGGAGCATATATTTGCAAAAATTCCGATTGCCTTAACAAAGCATTTAAAAATAAAGGTCTTGAGCGTTCTTTTAAATCAGCAGTACCTAGTGAGGTATATGACAAATTAAGAGCAGAGCTGGGGGATAAAAATGAATAGAAAAGCTTTATCGTTGTTATCTTTATGCCAACGCTCCGGCAATTTGTCAACAGGAGAAAGTGTTGTTGAACAGCAAATTCAAAAGAAAAAGGCTTTTTTGGTAATAATAGCTCAAGATGCGTCAGATAATACTAAAAAGAAGTTTATAAATAAATGCAGATTTTATGATATACCAATTATTATAACATCTTCAAAAGAGGAGCTGAGTTCTGCTGTTGGAAAGTTTAATCGTTCAAGCTTTGCAATATGTCATGAATCTTTTGCATTAAGCATTCAAAAGGAGCTTGGTTTAATGGAGTAAAATGTGTAGTTAGATGGAAACGGAGGTGTTTTAATGTCAAAGGTCAGAGTACATGAATTGGCAAAGACATTAGAGATAAACAGTAAGGATTTAATTTCAAAGCTTAGTGAATTAGGCATTGTGGTAAAAAGTAATTTAAGTGCTGTTGATGATGATACAGTAAAGAAAGTTACTGAAATGGTTAAAGGCAATAAGCCTTCTGAAAAAAAGCCTGAGAATAAACCAAATAAAAATGCTGATAATAAGGCTAAGAAAGATGAACAAAAGAAAGATTTTTCTAAAAAGGATAATAAGCCTGGAAAGAATAATTTTAATAAAAATAAGCCTAATAAAGAACAGCCAAAGCAGCATAATTTTCAAAATAAGGCTGAAGATGTTGAAGAAATGGACCAAGTTGATAGAGATTTGGCATTAGAGGCAGAATTTTCAGGCAATAAAAAGAAGAAAAATAAGAAAAATAAAAAGAACAAGAAATTTCAGCCTGAGCCTGTAAAGGTAGAAGAACCTGAAGATGATGAAATTTTAGTTATTCAGATTTCAGATACTATTTCTATTAAGGAATTAGCTGAAAAGACTAAGAAAACAGCCTCTGAAATTATTATGGCTCTTATGAAAAAGGGAATTATGGCTACAGCTAATCAGGATATTGATTTTGATGTTGCAGAACAGGTTTGTGAAGATTTTGATATAATAGTAGAAAAGGCTGAAGAAATTGACCTTTTGGAAGAAGCTTTCAAAGAGGAAGAAGATAATGAGGCAGATTTAGTTGAAAGACCACCTGTTGTTGTAGTTATGGGTCATGTAGACCATGGTAAGACTTCACTTCTTGATGCTATAAGACATTCCCATGTTACAGCAAAGGAAGCAGGCGGTATTACTCAGCATATTGGTGCTTATACTGTTTCTATTGATAAAAAGCCTATTACTTTCCTTGACACACCTGGACACGAAGCTTTTACTGCTATGAGAATGAGAGGTGCACAGGTTACAGATGTAGCCATTCTTGTAGTAGCAGCCGATGACGGTGTTATGCCACAGACTATTGAAGCTATTAACCATGCTAAGGCAGCAGGAGTAGAAATTATTGTAGCTATTAATAAGATTGATAAGCCTGGTGCTAATCCTGACAGAGTAAAACAGGAGCTTGTTGAATATGGTCTTGTAGCAGAGGACTGGGGTGGAGATACAATTTGTGTGCCTGTATCTGCTGTAAGCAAGGAGGGTATTGATAACCTTCTTGAAATGATACTTCTTGTTTCAGAAATGAAGGAATTAAAGGCTAATCCAAATAAGAGAGCCAGAGGTAATATTATTGAGGCTCAGCTTGATAAGGGTAGAGGTGCTGTTGCAACTGTACTTGTTCAAAGCGGTACTTTAAATGTAGGTGACCCTGTTGTGGCAGGTTCAGCTTATGGTAGAGTAAGAGCTATGATGAATGATAAGGGACAGAAAGTTAAAAAGGCAGGTCCATCTATGCCTGTTGAGATTTTAGGTCTTAGTGAAGTGCCTATGGCTGGTGATATGTTCTATGTTGCTCAAAGTGAAAAACAGGCAAGACAGGTTGCTGAAAGTGTAGTTGCTAAATCAAGAGAAGAAATGTTAAAGGATACACCACAAAAGGTATCTCTTGATGACTTATTTACTCAAATTCAAAGTGGTAATATTAAAGAACTTAATATTGTAATTAAGGCTGATGTTCAGGGCTCTGTTGAGGCAGTAAGAGCAAGTCTTGAAAAGCTTTCTAATGACGAGGTAAGAATTAGAACAATTCATGGTGGTGTAGGTGCTGTTACTGAATCTGATGTTATGCTTGCCTCTGCATCAAATGCTATTATTATTGGCTTTAATGTAAGACCTGAGGCTTCAGCTAAAAATGTAGCTGATGACCAAAAGGTTGATATCAGACTTTACAGAGTTATTTATAATGCTATTGAAGATATTACTGCTGCTATGAAGGGTATGCTTGACCCTGTTTATGAAGAAAAGGTAATAGGTCATGCCGAAATCAGACAGTTATTTAAGGCATCTGGTGTTGGTACTATTGGTGGTAGTTATGTTAAAGACGGTAAGTTTGTAAGAAATGCTAAGGTAAGAATTGTAAGAGATGGCATTGTAGTATATGATGGTGAACTTGCTACATTAAGAAGATTTAAAGATGATGTTAAGGAAGTTAACCAAGGCTTTGAATGTGGTTTACTCTTTAATAAGTTTAATGACATTAAAGAGGGCGATATGGTAGAGGCCTATGTTATGGAGGAAATAGAAAGATAATGAAAAAAAACAGCAATAGAATGGTCAGAATTAATGATGAAATAAAAAAAGAAATTTCTGAAATTTTAAGAGCTGATATGAAAGACCCAAGACTTGGAGTTATTACAAGTGTTATTAAGGTTGATACAACAAATGACCTTAAATACTGCAAGGTATATATAAGTGTACTTGGTGATGATGAAAAGAAAAAAGAAGTTATGGATGCTGTTACAAAGGCATCAGGCTTTATAAGAAGTCTTATTGCAAACAGAATTAATTTAAGAGTAACTCCTGAATTTAAGTTTATTCTTGATGATTCTTTAGAGTATAGTTTTAAAATAGATAAAATAATTAAAGATATTAATAATTAAGGAAGTGAGTGTATGTATGAAAATAATATATTAAAAGATATTGAAAATATACACACACTTTACATTACAGCACACATTAACCCTGATGGTGATGCTGTAGGCTCAACATTTGCCTTTGCCCAATGTATGAAGGCATTGGGCAAAGAACCTGTTATTTTGCTTGAGAAATATGATGATAAATTTAATTCTTTATCAGGCAAAGAATTTGTGTTTAATGGTGATTATGCTAATATTAATCCTGAAATAATCTTTGCAATAGACTGTGGTTCAAAAGAAAGACTTGGAAAAGCAACAGAGGTATTTGACAGAGCAAAAATAACTTATAATATTGACCACCACATAAGTAACACTAATTTTGCTCATAACAACATAGTAAATGGATATGCTTCATCAGCTTCAGAAATTGTCTATGAGATTATA
>JBJFFW010000006.1:0-1887 GCA_051892075.1 Lachnospirales bacterium | reverse complement strand
TAATAGTTTCTTTATTTTTACAAATACCATAGCCAAGCCTTACTCCGGGACAGGCAAAAAATTTAGAAGTACCTCTTACAATAAAGAGATTGTCAAAATCCTTAATAAGTCCTATTGCTGAAACTTTAATGTGTCTGTCTGAAAACTCCACATAGGTTTCATCAATCATTACTTTTACATTAAATTTCTTACAGTAATTTAAAATCACCCTTAAATTATCCTCTGTAATATATGAACCTGTTGGATTATTTGGATTGCAAATAACAAGAAGGTCAGTATTTTCATTAATTACATTAAAAAGACCTTTAATATTAAGTACAAAATCCTCATTTTCTTTAAGCTCATACAAAACACAATCTGCTCCTTGAGCCTTAATTTCTTTAAGATATTCAGAATATGCAGGAGAAATAACTACGGCAGATTTTGGCTTTACAAATTTAATAAAGCCTGAAATAAGTTCAGTAGAGCCGTTGCCTACAATTATATTTTCAAAATCGCATTTGGTATAATTTCCAATAGCCTTTCTAAGGGATAGATACTCTGTATCAGGATAGTTTGTAATATTATCTACCTTATTAATAATAGCCTCTTTTACACTTTTCGGTAGTCCCAAAGGATTAACATTACCGCTGAAATTAATTATATCTTCCTTATTAATATTATAAATTCTTGAAATTTCATCTAAATCTCCACCATGAAGATTATTATTTTTCATAATCATTACATCCTTTTTGTAACCTTGATTTAAGTATATCAAAAAAAGCCCAAAAATAAAAGAGTTATATTAAAAATTTTTTTAATATTTTTAATATTTTTTTGTTGGTATTTATGAGAAAGTGTGATATAATAATTAAAATCCTTATGTTGGGTAATTATACATTTATTTTTGGGAGAGTGATTTTAGTGGACTCGGATAGTTCGCAGTATATTGTATTAATTGTATGTTTAGCTTTATCAGGCTTTTTTTCAGGTGCAGAAACTGCTTTAACAAGTTTGTCCAAAATAAGAATTAGAGCTATGGTAGAGGAAAATAAAAAAAATGCAAGGCTTATTCAAAAAGTTTTAGATGACCCAAATAAACTTATTAGTGCTATTTTAATTGGCAACAACCTTGTTAATATTACTGCCTCTGCTTTGGCAACTGTTATTGCTACAAGGCTTTTTGGAAGTAATGGTGTTGGTATAGCTACAGGTGTGCTTACTGTGCTTGTGCTTGTTTTTGGAGAAATTACTCCTAAAACTTTCTCAAGAAACAACTGTGAGCTTGTATCATCTATTGTAATTAAGCCTATTTATATTTGTACTATTATATTTACACCGGCTATACTTATTTTAAATGTTATTACAGGTGTTATTTTTAAGCTTATCGGAAATAATAAAAACGAAAATCAGACTGTTACTGAAACTGAATTTCTTTCAATGGTTGATGTAAGCCACGAAGAAGGTGTACTTGAAGTTGAAGAAAGAGAAATGATAACAAATGTGGTGGATTTTAGAAATTCCGATGCTGAGGCTATAATGGTTCCGAGAACTGATATGGTGGCTATTCCGGATACCTCTACATACGAGGAAACCGTTGAAATATTTAAAAAAGAAAGATTTACAAAAATTCCGGTTTATAACGAAACAACAGACCATATTGTGGGTATACTATCTTTTAAGGATGTTGTGTTTGTTGAAAATAAGGAAGATTTTAAGGTTACTGATTATATGAAAGAACCTTTCTTTACTTATGAATCTAAAAAATGTTCGGCTCTTTTTGGAGAAATGAAAAGAGAGTCAATTTCTATGGCTATAGTTTTGGACGAGTATGGTGGCACAGCAGGTATTGTTACTATACAGGACTTAATCGAAGAAATTGTGGGAGATATTTTAGATGAAACAAGA
>JBJFFW010000005.1:0-1892 GCA_051892075.1 Lachnospirales bacterium | reverse complement strand
CCTGCATCTTCAAGTTCTTTTATTTGTTTAACTGTTGCCTCTACATCAGAAGTTTTAGTATTACACATTGACTGTATAGCAACAGGGTTATTTCCGCCTATACTTACATTTCCAATTTGAACAACCCTTGTAGGTCTTCTCTTTATAAAACTCATAATATCCTCCTATAATAATTTCATAATATCATTAAACGCTATAAAAACACCAAGTCCCATTACAAGCACAAAGCCAATAAGAGATATATAGGCTTCCTTTTCTTTAGGTAATCTGTATTTTGTTATAAGCTCAACTAAATATATTAATAACTTACCTCCATCAATAGCAGGAATTGGCAGTAAATTAATTACACCTAAATTAACACTTAACAGTGCCACAAGATTAATCATTGTTAAAAATACAGCAATAAAACCACTTTTTGATGACTGTTGATACTGATTATTTACTTCAGCAGTTACACCTATTGGACCTGATAAATCATTTACATCTATTTTTTGAGTAACAAGTCTTGAAAATCCTAAAAAAGTAAGTTTTACTAAGGCAACACTACTCCAATATCCATCACTTATATAAGATGTAATGTTTGCTTTTTTTGCCCCTTGCATATCTCTGCCTAACACATTTATAAAGGGAGCTGTATAATTAACTCTTACACCAAGTAAATATCTGCCTGTTTCTTCATTGTACTGTGGTATTAAGGTTTTAGTTAGTTTTTCTCCATTTCTTTCAACTACAACATCTATAGGATTTTCCCCACACTCACTTTTATAAAATTCCAGTTCCATATTTGTATGAATTCTATGTCCATCAAAGGAAATAACTTTATCTCCGGACTCTAATCCTGCATTATAGGCAGAACTATTTTCTATAATATCAGAAATATTATTAGTAGCAAAACCTAAGGATATACTTAAAAAAATCATAATAGCTATTGCTAATACAAAATTCATAAAAGGACCTGCAAAGCATATAGCAATTCTTTGAAGAACGGAAGCGTCATTAAAACCTATTTTTTCATTATTTCCCTTTATTTCATCAGCCATTCTGCAAAATCCGCCTAAGGGCAAAATTCTTATAGTGTACTCAGTTTCTCCGACTTTTTTTCCATATAATTTTGGACCCATACCAACAGCAAATTCGTCAACTCTTACATTGCATTTTTTTGCAACAATAAAATGACCAAACTCGTGTATTACCACAATTACCGTAAAAATAATAAGTGTAATTATTATTGACAAAATATCACTCCTATAACTTTCTTGTATATTCTCTTGCCCACTTATCTGCCTCTAAAACATCATCAAGAGTATAATTATATATTACATTGTATGCAGACATAGCTTTTTCTATTAATTTTGGAATATCAAGAAAACCTATTTCTTTATTTATAAACTTTGCTACAGCAATTTCATTTGAAGCGTTCATAACTGTAGGCATAGTTCCCCCTGTTTTAATAGCATCATAAGCTAACCCAAGACAAGGGAACATATCCATTCTTGGCTTTTCAAATGTAAGATTATTTTTTTCAAAGAAATTAATCTTTGGAAAACTGTTTCTAACTCTTTTAGGATAAGTAAGAGCATATTGAATAGGCACCTTCATATCAGGTATGCCAAGCTGTGCAATAACAGCACCGTCTTCGTATTCTACCATAGAATGAATTATGCTTTGTGGATGTACCAATACTTCAATTTGTTCCAAATCTACATCAAAAAGCCATTTAGCTTCTATAACCTCAAGTCCTTTATTCATAAGTGTAGCAGAGTCAACGGTAATTTTTTTACCCATAGACCAATTTGGATGCTTTAAAGCATCATCTATAGTAACATTAGATAAATCATCATAAGTTCTGAATGGTCCACCTGATGCTGTAAGAAGAATTTTGTTTATTTTAT
>JBJFFW010000004.1:0-1892 GCA_051892075.1 Lachnospirales bacterium | reverse complement strand
TAATAATACTGAAGAAAATAATGGAGGTGAAACAATAGCTAATCCCCTTGATACTATTAAGGCTGCAATACCTTATTTAGATGAAAAATATCAGAAAAATATGAATTTAATGGTAAGATTTATTGAACTTGACAGGCTTATTGGAAATATAAGTGCCTTAAGTACCGATGAAAATAAAGACAGACCTATAAAAATTTTACAGGCTGTAAAAGGCGAACTTGATGTTAAAAAACAAAGGATAATAGATATATTTGTAAGAGTAATGGAAATTAAAAATTTAATGGAGGATATGGCAAATGGCTGATATTGAAAAAATTTTAAATGATAAGGCTTTTGATTGTTTTGATAGAAATGTAAAAGAAAGTATAAAAAATCTTTATTTAAAAACTAAGGGTAAAAGAACTGAGGAGATGCTTCCCTATATAATTCAGTTTGTAAATTCTTTGCCAAAGGGAATAATATTAACAAAAGAGCAGAAAAATGGAATTATAAATGCCATAACCTATAATATGAGTGAGAGTGAAAGAAAAAATATAATGACACTTTTAAAACTATTTAACTTTTAAATGCAGTTTTAAAGTTATATTAATTCAAAATATATTTTAAAATTACTAATTTTTTAAAGTTTAATAGTTAAAATGCAATTTTTTTTGAAAAATTATTCATAAATATTGACTTTTACCTCTAAAAATAGTATTATATATCTTATAAATATAACTTACCTTGAATAATTTGCAGTTTAATTTTGCAAAATGGTAGGTTAGGTGACGGTGGAGATAGTTATGGTATAAAATACGGGAGGTGAGAACATGTTTGTATTCAATCCAAAGACAAATGTTATTGAAAGAGGAGAGTTTAACTATCCTTTACAGGATGTTGAAAAACCTAATCTTTATGACAATTTGTACAGCTATGATGAAGTGCCTAAAATTGCATTTAACCATAGAATAGTTCCAATGGATGTGCCTGATAAAATTTGGATTACTGACACTACTTTCAGAGATGGTCAGCAGTCAAGACAGCCTTATACAGTTGAACAGATTGGGCATATATACAAACAGTTACATAGACTTGGCGGACCTAATGGCATTATAAGACAGAGTGAGTTTTTTGTATATTCAAAGAAGGACCAAGATGCTGTTTATAAATGCCTTGAGATGGATTATCAATTTCCTGAAGTTACAACATGGATAAGGGCAAATAAAAAAGATTTTGAACTTGTAAAGAGCATTGGTGTTAAGGAAACAGGTATTCTTGTAAGCTGTTCAGACTATCATATTTTTTATAAAATGAATATGAAAAGAAGTGAGATAATTAAGCATTATCTTGATATTGTAAGACAGTGTATTGAAACAGGTATAAGACCAAGATGTCATTTTGAGGATATTACAAGAGCGGATTTTTATGGTTTTGTAGTTCCTTTTGCAGCAGAGCTTAAAAAGCTTTCTGATGAAACAGGTATGCCTATTAAAATTAGAGCTTGCGATACTATGGGTTATGGTGTTACAATTCCTGGTACTGTGCTTCCAAGAAGTGTTCCTGGTATTATTTATGGTTTGCATCATCATGCAGGAATACCTAGTGAACTTTTGGAATGGCATGGTCATAACGATTTTTATCGCTCTGTTACTAATGCTACTACAGCTTGGCTTTATGGTTGTTGTGGTATTAATACTTCACTTTTTGGTATTGGTGAGAGAACAGGCAACACTCCTCTTGAGGCAATGGTATTTGAATATGCCCAAATAAGGGGTACTCTTGATGGTATGGATACTACTATTATTACAGAGCTTGCTGAATATTTTGAAAAGGAAATAGGTTATGAAATTCCTCCTATGACACCTTTTGTTGGTAGGAATTTTAATCTTACAAGAGCAGGTATTCATGCAGAC
>JBJFFW010000003.1:0-1907 GCA_051892075.1 Lachnospirales bacterium | reverse complement strand
CTCTCCAATCAAAGAAAATTTAAAATATATTATAATATAACCGGAATATAATTAAGCTATAAGATATAAAATATAAAACATTAATATTTTATTGGTTGCTAAATTTACAAAAATAGGTTATACTATATCCTGTATATTATAAAAAAGAGGTGACTTTTATGAGTAAAACCGAAGCATTTATCTTTAACAGAGTTTATCAATCATACTTAACAGGTGGTGATACATACAGCTTTATTTATAAAACAGATGACCCACAAAAAATAGAAGAATATAGGTTGGCTATTTCTTCACTTGAAGAAAAGGGATTTATAGATGTCCTTTTTCAATCAGATAAGAAAACCAGAATGTCTCTTACTGATACTGGTATTGATTATGGAATTTCAGCTTTACTTGATTAATTTATAAAACGCCGTCATATAACGGCGTTTTATTTTCAGAATAATGTTAACTGAGCTGTATCTCTGATATTATCAACCACATGGGCATCTTTTAATAACTGAATGGTCTTGTTACCAAAACCTGTTCTGTGCTGCATATCTTCAAGGGTAACAAACTCTCCGTCTTTTCTTGCTTTAATTAATTCTTCGGCAACTGTTATGCCAAATCCCTGTATAGTACAAAGAGGTGGCATTAATACTTTTTCACCCTTTTCATTGTCAATTACCTTAAATTTTGTTGCTTCAGATTCATATATATCTATAGGTACAAAATCAAGTCCTCTAACATACATTTCAATAACAAGCTTCATTATATCTGCTGTTTTTTGGTCTTTATCACTTGCTTCTTTTCCAAGAGAAACTATATAATTATAATATTCTTCGGCTTTTTCAAGTCCGTTACACATATGTTCATAGTCAAAATCTTCATACTTCATTGAAAAATATGAAGCATAAAAAGCATGAGGATAATTAATTTTAAAATACCCTATTCTAAAAGTATTTGTGCAATAAGCTACAGCATGACCTTTAGGGAACATATATTTAATTTTTTTACAACTATCAATATACCAATCAGGAATATCATGTTCTCTCATTATAGCTTCTTCTTCGGCAGTAAGTCCTTTACCCTTTCTTACATGCTCCATAATATCAAAGGCAGTCTTATTTTCCACATTATGCAAAATAAGATAAACCATAATATCATCTCTTGTAGGAATAACTTCGTTAAGAGTACAAGTACCGTTTTCAATTAAAAGCTGAGCATTTCCATTCCATACATCTGTACCATGGGATAAACCAGAAATTTTAACTAAACCTGAAAAGGTTTTAGGCTGTGTATCAAGGAGCATACCTATTACAAAAGGAGTGCCAAATTCAGGCAAGCCTAAAGAACCGGTTTTACAATGTATCTGTTCTTCTGTAACACCTAAAGCCTTTGGACTTGTAAATAAAGACATGGTAGCTGCATCATTCATAGGTACATTAAGAGGGTCAAAACCGGTAATATCATAAAACATTCTAAGTATTGTAGGTACATCATGACCAAGCATATCAAGCTTTAATAAACAGCTATCAATAGAATGGTAATCAAAGTGTGTTGTCTTAACTCCTGATGATGCCTTATTAGCAGGGTGCTGAACAGGACAAAATCTATGAATATCCGTATAATCAGGTACAACTACAAGTCCGCCTGGATGCTGACCTGTTGACCTTTTTACACCAACACAGCCTGATACAAGTCTTAGCATATCGGCATTTCTCATTGTGATATTTTTAGCCTCACAATATTTTTTTACATAGCCATATACTGTTTTATCCTGTAAAGTAGCAATAGTACCTGCTTTAAAAACATGACCCTCACCAAAAAGCTCCTCACAATATCTGTGAGCCCTTGTTTGGTCCTCTCCTGAAAAATTAAGGTCAATATCAGGCTCTTTATCGCCGTTAAAACCTAAGAATGTTTCAAAA
>JBJFFW010000002.1:0-8494 GCA_051892075.1 Lachnospirales bacterium | reverse complement strand
CATCATTCCTTTAATTTCAATAGTTTTTGTCATTTTTAAAATCTCCTTTTTATTTTGTTTTATTTTTTTATCCTTTTTAGTGCTGTAAATATCAAGTAAATTTATTCTCAAAGCATTTGTAACAACACAAAAGCTTGATAAACTCATTGCTGCTGCACCAAACATAGGATTTAATTTTAAACCAAAAATTGGAATTAACAAACCTGATGCAAGAGGTATGCCTATGATATTATAAATAAATGCCCAAAATAAATTCTCATAAATATTTTTTATGGTTTTTCTGCTAAGTCTTATGGCTGCACCAACATCAGTGAGTCTGCTTTTTGCTAAAACTACATCGGCTGAATCAATGGCTATATCTGTTCCTGCACCAATGGCAACTCCAATATCACTTCTTGTAAGGGCAGGGGAATCATTTATGCCGTCACCAACCATCATAACACGACCAAACTTACTTAAATTTCTGATTACTTCTTCTTTTCCGTTAGGAAGCACCTCTGCAAATACTTCATCAACTCCTGCTTCTCTTCCTATTGCTTTAGCAGTTTTTTCATTATCTCCTGTAACCATTACAACTCTTATACCCATATTTTTAAGCTCTTTTATGGCTTTTTCGCTTTCTTCTTTAACAACATCAGCTACGGCAATAATTCCAATAAGTTTATTCCCTTTGGTGAAATATAAAGGTGTTTTGCCAAAATTAGCAAGTTCATTTGATTTATTTAAAATTTCATCACTAATTTTTGCCTTATCTGATATAAATTTATAATTACCACCATAACATATTTCACCTAAAATATTTCCTGTTAAGCCATTTCCAACTACAGCCTTAAAATCAGATATTTCATTAATTTTTATGTTTTTCTCATTAGCCTTTTTAATTATTGCTTTAGATAAAGGATGTTCGCTGTTTTTTTCTAAGGTTGCGGCAATTTCTAAAAGTTCATTTTCTGCAATATTAATTGGAATAATGTCTGTAACTTCTGGCTCTCCCTTTGTTATAGTGCCTGTTTTATCTAAAGCCACAATCTGAATTTTACCTGTTTGCTCTAAAGCCTCTGATGTTTTAAACATAATACCGTTTTTGGCTCCTACGCCATTTCCAACCATAATTGCAACAGGCGTTGCCAAGCCTAAAGCACAAGGACAGCTTATTACAAGTACGGATATTCCTCTTGCTAAAGAAAAACCAACATTTTCACCCATAACAAGCCATACTACAGCAGTAATTAAAGCAATTATTATTACTACAGGCACAAAAACTCCAGAAACCTTATCAGCAATTTTTGCTATAGGAGCTTTAGTTTGGGCAGCATCACTAACCATTTTTATAATTTGTGATAGGGCAGTATCTTCTCCAACCCTTGTGGCTCTGCATTTTAAAAAGCCTGAACTATTTATAGTTCCTGCTGAAACTTCATCATCTTTTTCCTTATCAACAGGTATACTTTCTCCTGTCAGAGCTGATTCATCAACAGCACTTACACCCTCTATAACTATACCGTCTACAGGTATTTTTTCTCCAGGCTTTACAATAAAAATATCGTCTTTTTTAACCTGTGAAATTTCAAGGGTTATTTCTTTGTTATCTTTTATTATTGTGGCTGTCTTTGGTGAAAGTTTAATAAGTGATTTTAAAGCATTTGTAGTTTTGCCTTTTGAATAGGCCTCAAGCATTTTACCTACTGTAATAAGAGTAAGTATCATAGCAGCCGACTCAAAATAAAATTCGTCCATAAGAGATACAACTTTATCTAAATTATTGTTTGTCTGATAATAAGTCATAGCAAAAAGGGCATATAGACTATAAATAAAACTTGCTCCAGAGCCTAAAGCAACTAATGTATCCATATTTGGAGAAAATTTTAAAAGACTTTTAAAGCCATTTACAAAAAACTTTTTATTAATAATCATAATTGCAATAGTAAGTAACATTTCAACAAGACCCATAGCTATATGATTATTATCAAAAAAATGTGGTAATTTAAAACCCAACATCATGTGTCCCATAGAAAAATACATAAGAGGAATAAGTAAAATTAAAGATAAAATAAGTCTTTTCTTTAGAATTGGCGTTTCTCTATCCTCTAAAATATCATCATATTTATTATAACTTTCAGTTTTACTGCCTTTAAGGCTTGCACCATAGCCTACATCTTTTACTGCTTTAATAATATCTTCGCTTTTTGCCGTTCCCTCAACTCCCATAGAATTAGTAAGCAAACTAACTGAACAGCTTTTAACTCCCTCAACCTTATTTACAGCTTTTTCAACCCTTGCTACACAGGCAGCACAGCTCATACCTGTAATGTTATATTGTTCCATAAAATCACTTCCTTATTTCATAAGTTTTTGAAGTAGGCTAACAAGTTCATCTATAATGTCATCATTTCCACATTTTACATTTTCTATTACACAGCTTTTAATATGATTGCCTAAAAGAACCTTGTTAAAGCTATTAAGTGCCGCTGTAATTGCAGATACTTGCACTAAAATATCAGGACAGTAGGCATCTTTTTCAATCATACCCTTAACACCTCTTACCTGTCCTTCAATTCGGCTTAATCTGTTAATTAAGTCTTTGTATTCTTTTTCATCTCTTTTTTTAGTTTTATGACAACAATTACAATTTTCCATATTTACCTCCATATACCCCCATAGGGTATTATCTGTAAACAATTATATACCCCCATAGGGTATTTGTCAACATAAAAAATATCGGAGTTTCCTCCGATATAATTTATTTCATAGCCTTTGACATTTCACAAACACCATAAGCACCAACATTTACACAGTCTTTAGCATTTTCATCATCTATGCCACCTAAAGCGTAAACAGGAATATTTACATTTTCACAAACTTCTTTTAATTTTTCTAAGCCTTTAGGCTCTAAACCCTCTTTGCACTTTGTTTTAAATATGTGACTAAAGGTAATGTAGTTTGCACCTAATTTTTCACATATTTTAGCTTCCTCTAAACTGTGAGTTGATACTCCTACAATTTCAAAATCCTTTAATTTATTTATATTTTCTATGAATAAATTGTAAGGCAAATGAATTTTTTTATAATTAAGTTTTAATGCAACATCAATAAATGAGTGAAGTATTATTTTGTTGCTAATGGAAATAGCTTTTTTTGAAAGATTATAATAATCTTTTTCGCTTAAATCCTTTTCTCTTAAAATAATATAGTCATAATTTTTTATATTTTTAATTTTTTCAAGTAAATTATCACATAAAAATCTATTTGTAATTGCTATTTTATACATAAATATAATCACTCATTACAGGCTGAAGTCCCTGTGATATAATAGCCTCTCTAACCTGTTCAACATTTCTTCCGTCAGAAATTTCAAACTGTTCGTCGCCTTTTTTCTCTCCATCTTCACTATGACCGCCAATACCTACATCAACTCCGGCAGAAATTTTAGTAGCAGCAATTTTAATAACATTATTTCTAAATCTTTCACATTCTCTTGTTGAAATAGTTATACTTGCAAAAGGCATAAAAAGTCTGTAAGCGCAAATTACCTGTAAAAGCTGTGTTTCGTGAACATCTTTAGGGTTAATTTTATCGTTATTAATAATTGGTCTTAATCTTGGACAAGAAAAAGCGATTTCAGCATGAGGATATTTTCTCTGAATAAGATATGCGTGAGTACCTGTAGCAAAGGCGTCTTTTCTAAAGTCAGAAAGACCTAAAAGTGCCGCAAAGCCAACACCTCTCATACCACCTAAAATAGCTCTTTCCTGTGAATTAATTCTGTATGGAAAAATTCTTTTATGACCTGCAAGGTGCAATGTTTCATATTTATCTGAATTATAAGTTTCTTGGAAAACTGTTACAAAATCAGCTCCACATTCATGAATATATTTATACTCATCAACATTCATAGGATATACTTCTACACCTACAAGTTTAAAATATTTTTTTGCTAATTTACAAGCCATACCAATATATTTAACATCAGACATTTTTTTGCTTTCACCTGTTAAAAGAAGAATTTCCTCTAAACCTGTTTCGGCAATAGCTTTCATTTCAGCTTCAATTTCTTCTTCGTTAAGTTTAGCTCTGTGAATTTTGTTGTGGCAGTTAAAGCCACAGTAAATACAATAATTTTCACAATAATTAGCTATGTAAAGAGGAGTAAACATATAAATTGAATTTCCAAAATGCTTTCTTGTTTCTTTCATAGCTTTCTGTGCCATTTCTTCTAAAAATGGTTCGGCTGCAGGAGAGAGCAAAGCACCAAAATCCTCAAGTGATAGAGCATCTTCCTTATCAAGGGCAGCTTTAACATCTTTTTTGGTATATTTATAAGGGTCATATTCATTCATTGCCTTTATAACTTTGTCTTGAATTTCTGAACCAATATTATCCATATCGGGAAGATAGGTCATATGGTCAATTCTGTTTTCTACATCTATCATTTTAAAATCTCCTTAATCCTGTAAAAATCCTGTTAAAGGTGAAGAAGCACTTGCCTTGTCTATAACTCTGCCTAAACCTGAAAGATAAGCTGTTCTTCCTGCTTCAATGGCTTTTTTAAAGGCTTCAGCCATTGCGGGAATATTTCCTGCTGTAGCAATAGCCGTATTTGCCATAACAGCAGCAGCTCCCATTTCCATAGCCTCACAAGCTTGAGATGGCTTGCCAATACCTGCATCTACAATAATAGGCAAGTCTATTTCTTCAATTAAAATCTTTATAAAATCCTTAGTACAAATACCCTTATTTGAGCCAATAGGTGCACCAAGAGGCATAACAGCAGATGCTCCAGCATTTACTAAATCTCTTGCTACATTAAGGTCAGGATACATATAAGGCATAACTATAAAGCCTTCTTTTGCAAGAATTTCAGTAGCCTTAATTGTTTCATAGTTATCCGGAAGAAGATATTTAGAATCGTGAATAACCTCAATTTTAATAAAGTCACCACAGCCAACCTCTCTTGCAAGTCTTGCAATTCTTACAGCTTCTTCTGCATTTCTTGCTCCAGATGTATTAGGAAGAAGGGTAACATTTTTTGGTATGTAATCTAAGATATTATCTACCTCTGTGTTAGCTCGTCTTAAAGCTAAAGTAATAATTTCTGCTCCTGCATTTTCAACAGCAGCCTTAATAAGGTCAAGGGAGTATTTTCCTGAACCTAATATAAATCTTGAATTAAATTCGTGTCCTCCAATAATTAATTTATCATTTTCCATTTTTTAAATCTCCTTTATTCCAAGTAAAAGTCTTAATGCCATATTTGCCTGATGGTTTGCACATACACCAACCCTTGATGAAAAAAGACAAAGACCATCTTCAACACCATTTACACCGTCACCGCATAAATAAAATCTGTCATTAATTTTTTTTGTAGTAATTGTATTTGCTGAACTATATCCTGCCATACCTGTAGCAGATACTACAATTTGGTCGCTTTTTTCAGATAATAGGGTGTTAATTAACATTGCTTTATTTTCAGCCTTGTCAAAACATTCACACACTATATTATAACTTTTAAAAATTTCTACAGCATTATCTTCATTTACCATAATTTTTTTTGATTTTATTTTAATAACAGGATTAGCCTTTCTTATAAGGTTTGATAAAGCCTCAGTTTTAGCCTTTCCAATATCTTCAATAAAATATTGCTGTCTGTTAAGATTTGATATATCAACATCATCAAAATCCACAATAAATATTTCACCAACACCAGCTCTTGCTAAAGCCATGGCTACATTTGAGCCAAGTCCTCCAAGTCCTGCTATGGCAATTTTAGAATTAATTAATTTTTTATAAACTTCTTCTCCATGTCTTTCAATTAAAGCATTTATAAAATCTTCCTTTGTCATATCAGCCACCACCTACAAAGTTTACAACCTCAATAACATCACTATCTGAAATAGTGTAAGTGTTGTATTCGTTTTTTGGTAAAATATTTCCATTTACCTCAACAGCTATAAATGTAAGTTTATATCCTTTTTCAGTAAGATAATTACTAATAGTTTTACCTAAAGCTTCATTTTCTTCTTTACCATTTATTTTAATCATTTTATCACCTCTTTATTTAAAAAAGGCCACACGAAAAACTACACCCGTGGTGGTGTACCCCTTCGTGTGACCTTTTTAAGACTCAACACTCTACAATTATTCTACCAAATTAATTAATATCTGTCAACTGTTTTCTGGTCCTCCATTCCAAGAACATAACCCATAAATAAAAGCATAGCAATAATTGAAGATTTAATAATCATTTTAATACAATGTTTTGTCATTTTTATCACCTCAAAAATATTATTAGCTAATATTATTATTTTATGCTTTATTTTTTTATTGTAGTATGATATTATAAAAAAGAGGTGAGATAAAAATGGATTTTTTAAAAAAGAATTGGAAGGGTTTTACTTTATGCCTTGCTATTGCAGGTCCAAGCTGGATTTTAGGAAATGTTGATTTTCTTAAAGTTGTAGGCGGTCCTGTTTTTGGTATTGTTTTTGGTATGATTGTTACCTTATTTATTAAGGAAAAAGGTGACCTTCAGCCGGGTATTGCTTTTACTTCTAAGAAAATTTTGCAATATGCAGTTATCCTTTTAGGTTTTGGCTTAAATTTAAGAACTATTGCTAAGGTTGGTTCCCAGTCTTTACCTATTATTTTATCAACTATTGCAACTTCTCTTATTATTAGTTTTATACTTTGCAAACTTTGTAAAATTCCTTCAAAAATTTCTGTACTTGTAGGTGTAGGTTCATCTATTTGTGGTGGCTCTGCCGTTGCGGCAACTGCTCCTGTTATAGATGCCGATGATGAGGAAATTGCTCAGGCTATTTCAGTTATATTTTTATTTAATGTTGTTGCTGCAATTATTTTTCCAACTTTAGGTAAATTAATTGGTTTAAGTAATGAAGGCTTTGCATTATTTGCCGGTACTGCGGTAAATGATACATCATCAGTTACTGCTGCTGCAAGTTCTTGGGAAAGTATGACAGGTGCAGCAGGCGTTTTAGAGTCTGCAACTATTGTTAAACTTACAAGAACCCTTGCTATTATTCCAATTACTTTGGTTTTAGCTTTTTATCAGGCAAAGACAAGCAACAAAGATAATAACTTTAGCTTAAAAAGAGCTTTTCCAAGCTTTATTATTTTCTTTGTAATAGCATCAATTATTACTACTGTTGCTACTTCTTTTGGAGTTAGTGAAGATTTATTTGGTATTTTTAAATCAATAAGTAAATTCTTTATTATTCTTGCTATGGCTGCAATCGGTCTTAATACTGATATTGTTAAGCTTATAAAAACTGGTGGCAAACCTATATTTATGGGATTTTGCTGTTGGGTTGGTATAGCTTTGGTTTCACTTATTATGCAGCATATTTTAGGAATTTGGTAATGGTAAAAAAATATGCCACTCATTTGTATAATATATAAATGGGTGGTGTTTTTTTATGTCAATAATTGACTAAAATTATTTGATGTAGTACAATAATTTAAGGCTTTAAATTGTAAAAGAGAGGTGTTTAGTATGGGATATATAGAAAATGATTTTAAACCTTTAAAGGTAATGGAATTAAAGGATAAAAATTTTTTTATTCCTGACTACCAGCGTGGATACAGATGGACAAAAAATGAAGTCAAAACTCTTTTAGATGACATATATAAATTTAAAGGAAATGATAGTTTTTTATATTGCTTGCAGCCCCTAATCGTAAAAGAAAGAGATGATGGTTCTTATGAAGTAGTAGATGGGCAACAAAGGCTTACCACTATTTATATTTTTATGAAAATTGCTCAGCAAGAAATTCGTTCTGCTACTCCAATGTTTGAAATTAAATATGGAACAAAAGAGGAAAATGAAAATTTTTTAAAGAGTTTATCTGATGATATGAAATTAGATGAAGAGGCTAATAAAAATATCGATTATTATTATATTGTACAAGCATATAAAACAATAAATGAATGGCTTGATAGTAAAGATGACAAATCTGTAGCAATACAGGAACTTAATTCAAAAATCAGAACACAGGTGTTTTTTATTTGGTATCAACTGCCAAAGGACAGCAATTCTATAGATAGATTTAGAAAGGTTAATTTAGGCAGGATACCTCTTACAAATGCAGAGCTTATAAAAGCCCTTTTTATGAATAGTAAAAATTTTATACAATATGCAGATAAAAAACAAATAGAAATTTCCATATCTTGGGATAGGATTGAATACGGATTGCAGGATAATTCCTTTTGGTATTTCCTAACAGATGATGATAGCAAAAGGGCAAGGATAGGTTTATTGTTTGATTTATTGGCGGAAGAAGAAAATAAAAAACTTGAAGAAGAAATATCAATAAACCAAAGGCAGTTTTCTTTTTTAGTTTTTTATAAAAGATTAGAAAATTGTAAAACTACAGAAGAACGAGAAAAATATATAGATGGACTGTGGTTTAAAATTGAGGAAATATATGCGTTGCTTCGTGAATGGTATGAAGATCTTAATAAATATCATATAATAGGT
>JBJFFW010000001.1:0-8503 GCA_051892075.1 Lachnospirales bacterium | reverse complement strand
TGAACTTTTGAAAAAAATGGGATTATACAGAAAATAGGTGTATTATGGACAGAATAAAAGAACTTATTAGAATTTTAAATGAAGCTTCAAAGGCTTATTATATGGAAGATAGAAGTATAATGAGTGATTTTGAGTATGACAAACTTTATGATGAGCTTGTGGAGCTTGAAAAAAAATATGGTATTGTTTTATCAAATAGTCCTACTCAAAATGTAGGTCATAAGGTTTTAGGCTCTCTAACAAAGGTTAGACACGAATCACCAATGTTATCTCTTGATAAAACAAAGGAAATTACAAGGCTTGAAAGTTTTATTGGAAATAATACAGGTATTTTATCTTATAAAATGGACGGACTTACTGTTGTATTAACTTATAGAAATGGAGAGCTTTATCAGGCTGTAACAAGGGGAAATGGTGAAATTGGTGAGGATATAACTCATAATGCCAGATTTTTTAAAAATATTCCCTTAAAAATAAATGTTTTAGGGGAAGTGATTTTAAGAGGTGAGGCTGTTATAAGCTTTGATGATTTTGAAGAAATTAACAGTAAACTTTCTGTAGAGGATAAATATAAAAATCCAAGAAACCTTTGCAGTGGTACTGTAAGACAGTTAAATTCTGAAATTTCGGCAAAGAGAAATGTTAATTTTATAGCTTTTAGTCTTGTTAAGGCTGAGGGTGTGGAGCTTAGTGATAAAAAAAGTGATAATATGAACTGGCTTGACAGTATTGGTTTTGAAACTGTTAAGAGAAAGGTTGTAAATAAAGATAATATTGAAGAAGCTGTTAGGGAATTTGAAGATAATATTCCAAATAACAAATTTGCAAC
This sequence comes from Lachnospirales bacterium, assembly GCA_051892075.1. Taxonomy (GTDB): domain Bacteria; phylum Bacillota; class Clostridia; order Lachnospirales; family CAG-274; genus HGM11788. The sequence continues at coordinate 7,674 of JBJFFW010000001.1, read as the reverse complement.
TGATGGGCTTGTACTAACTTTTGACAGCATAAGTTTTTCTAATTCTCTTGGTACAACTGCAAAATTTCCAAGGGATTCTATTGCTTTTAAATGGGCAGATGAGTTGGCTGAAACCAAGCTTATTAATATTGAATGGAGTACATCAAGAACAGGTCTTATAAATCCTATTGCAGTTTTTTCTCCTGTGGAGCTTGAAGGAACTACAGTTGAAAGAGCCTCCCTTCATAATTTAAGTATTGTTGAAAGTTTGGCACTTGGAATAGGTGATAAAATTACAGTTTATAAAGCCAATATGATAATTCCACAGGTGGCAGAAAATCTTACAAAATCTAATAGTTGTAAACCACCAAAAAATTGCCCTGTATGTGGTGAAGAAACAGAAATTGTAAATATGCGTGATGGTAAGGCTTTAAAATGCCCTAATCCAAATTGCAAGGCACAAAGGGTTTTATCTTTAGAACATTTTGTATCAAGAGATGCTATGAATATAGAAGGTTTTTCAGAGGCTACCATTGAAAAATTCTTGGAAAAAGGTTTTATTGATAATTATACTGATATTTTTAAACTTGAAAAATATAAGGCTCAAATTACAGAACTTGATGGCTTTGGAGAAAAAAGCTATTCTAATTTAATTAAAGCAATTAATAAAAGTAAAAATATTAATATGGCAAATTTTATTTATGCTTTAGGAATTAATAATGTAGGTTTAAGTAACAGCAGGCTTTTGTGTAAATATTTTAAATATAATTTAGATGATATAATTAATGCAAAAGCTGATGAATTAATTGAAATAGAAGGCTTTGGAGAGGTTATTGCAAATTCTATTGAAAAATATTTTTCTCATAAGCCAAATATTGATTTATTAAATGAAGCCCTTAAATATATTAAATTTGAAAAAATAGAGGAAAATAATGATAATAAAATTCTAAATGATATGGTCTTTGTAATTACGGGAGATGTAAATTTCTATAAAAATCGTAGAGAACTTCAAGCTGAAATTGAAAGTCTTGGAGGAAAGGTAACAGGAAGTGTAAGTGCTAAAACAAATTATCTTATAAATAATGATGCAAATTCTTCCTCATCTAAAAATAAAAAGGCTAAACAGCTTAATATACCTATTATAAGCGAAGAAGAATATATGAAATTAATAGGAAAAAGTGTATAATTATAATAGTATAACAAAAATTTAGATAGTAGTTTACAAAAAAAAATTTCTATGATATAATGGTTGTTGTGTAATATTATTTTTGGTAAGGGTAAAAATTATGAATAAAAAAAGGGTATTAATGTATGTTCATTATTATTATCCCGATGTTGCAAGCACTGCACAGATTTACACAGATTTGTGCAGAGGCTTAAAGGATAAGTTTGATATTACTGTTATTTGTACAGTACCAAGCTATACGGGAAATATTGATGAAAAATACATTAAAAAGAAATATTTCTTTGAAAATGATAATGGAATTAAAGTTATTAGAGTTAGAGTTCCGAATTTTTCAAAGACAAATAAGTTTAGCAGAGTTAAAAATATATTTACATATTTTGTAAGGTCTATGTTTGCAACTTTAAAGGCAGACAAGCCGGATATTGTTTTTACTGCTTCTCAGCCTCCTATTTTAGGTGGTGTTCTTGGTGTGTGGGGGAAAATATGCACAAAAGGTAAACTTGTATATAACATTCAGGATTTTAATCCGGAGCAGACTATGGCTGTAGGATATATGGGAAATAAAATTACTCATAGGCTTATGATGACTGTTGATAAATTTTCCTGTAAAAGAACTGATGTTGTAATTACTGTTGGCAGAGATATGAGAGAAACCTTGAAAAAAAGGTTTAATAACAAAAATGTGCCAAATAATATTGTTATAAATAACTGGATTGATGAAAAAGAGGTTTATCCTCTTAATAAAGATAATGACAAGGTTGTTGCTTTTAGAAAAAAATATGGCTTAGAGGGCAAATTTGTTATTATGTATTCAGGAAATATAGGTCTTTACTATGACCTACAAAATATCTTAAAGATATTTGCCAAATATAAGGATAATAAAGATGTTGTTTTTGCCTTTGTGGGCGATGGTGCAATTAAAAATGAGCTTATTGAATTTGCAGAGAAAAATAATCTTGGAAATGTCAGATTTATTCCTTATCAAAATAAGGAAGATTTAATTTATAGCTTAAATTCAGCAGATGTTCAGCTTGTTACTAATGCTAAAGGAATTAAGGGTGTTTCTGTTCCAAGTAAGATTTATGGTGTTATGAGTGCTAATATTCCTGTAATAGGAATACTTGAAGAAGGCTCAGAAGCTTGGCAGATTATAAGTGATTCTAATTGTGGTATACTTGCTAAAACAGGCGATTACAGTGAAATTGAATCTGTTTGTGACAAGGTTATAAATGAAAAGTATGATTTTGTTTCAAATCATCTTACAGGCAGAAATTATCTTATTGAAAGATATACCAAGGACAAATCCTTAAAACAGTACGAAGATGCAATTCTTGCTCTTTTGGAAAGATAGGTGTTTTAATGGCTGGTATTAGTAATCCGATACCTAAAATTTTTCTAAAGTTTCAAAAAATAAAATATGGGAAAAATGCTAAGTTTTATGGCATACCTGTAATTATAAAAACAAAGGACAGTGAAATAAATATTGGTGATAATTTTACTGTCAGAAGCAGTTTCCTATCTAATTTAGTTGGACTTTATCAAAGAAGTATTGTTTTTGCAAGAAACGGCGGGAAAATTAATATTGGAAATAATGTTGGACTTTCGGGAGTTACAATTTATGCAAGAAATTCAATTGCTATTGGGGATAATACATTAATTGGAGGAAATACCAAAATATTGGACAATGATTTTCATCCTGTAGACCCTGATTTAAGGCTTAAAAATTCAAGTGAAAATATGGCTGAAAAACCTATTGTTATTGGGGATAATGTTTTTATTGGCTGTAATTGTCTTATAATGAAAGGTACTAAAATTGGCAGTAATTCAACTATTGGTGCCGGAAGTGTGGTATGTGGAAATATACCTGAAAATTGTGTAGCGGCAGGTAATCCTGCTAAAGTAATAAAAATACTAAAGAAAGGATAAGTTATGAACGAGAATAATCAATCTAATCAAATGATTAATTTGGAAGAAATCTTTTTTGTAATGTTAAAAAATATATGGCTTATTATTCTTCTTGCTGTAGTAGGCTATGTAGGTTTTTATATTTACGCAAAGTCAACAGAAGTGCCTACATATACAACCTCTGTTTCTCTTTATGTAAAAAACACTACAAATAAAACTGCTGTTGATTCAGTAAGTGCAAATGACCTTTCAGCGGCACAAACTATTGCCGGTACATATATTGCGGTTTTATCTGATGATATGGTTATGGAAACTATTGGAGATAAGCTTATTGAAAAGTATGGTTCGGAAGGAATATCACAGTATTTTGCTGTTGAAGATGACAATGGTGTACCTAAGGTTAATGCAAAAAGCATAGCCAGAGATATAAAAATAGAGCAGGTTAATGAAACTGAGCTTTTAAAAATCAGTGTTACTACACCAAGTCCTACAATATCAGCAGATATTTGTACATTTATTACAGAGTATGCTCCTGAACAGCTTATAAGAGTAGTAGGTGCCGGAAGTGTTGAAAATGTAGGCAGAATTAAAGTCCCTAAATATCCTGATGGTTCAAGTGTGCCATCTACTGCAAGAGCTGGTATGTTAGCAGGAATAGTGTTGGCTGTTTTAATTATTTATCTTAGATATATTCTTGATAATACTGTAAATAACGGTGAAATTTTAAGACTTAAATATAATATTCCTGTTCTTGCAGAAGTACCTTTTTATGATGTAGAGGGTCGTGGAAGAACTAAAAATAAGGTTGGCTTAAAAGAAAGATTTAAGTTTAAATTTGGTAATACTGATAAAATTCAAAGAAGTGTTCGTTCAACAATTAAAGATGTAGAAGTGCCTGTTATTGTAAAAGAGGCTTATAACACTTTTAGAACTAATATTATTTTTGCTTTATCTACTAATGAAAATAAAAGTAAAACTGCCATTATTACAAGTCCTCTTGCTTCAGAGGGTAAGTCAACATCAGCAGCAAACCTTGCCATTTCCATTGGTCAGACTGAATCAAGAGTTCTTTTAATTGATGCTGACCTTAGAAAGCCTACACAGCATAAGCTTTTTAAACTTAAAAATGATAAAGGTTTGTCTACATTGTTATCAGGTATGAGTAGTTTTGATGAAACTGTTAATAAAGATGTTTCTCAAAATCTTGATGTTATTACATCAGGACCTATGCCTCCTAACCCATCACAAATGCTTACATCAGAAGTTATGACAAAGCTTTTGAAAAAGGTTGAGGGTATGTATGATTATGTTCTTATTGACTCAACGCCTGTAAATATTGTGTCTGATGCTCTAATTCTTTCAAAGCAGGCAGCGGGTGTTATACTTGTTACCCGTCATGGAATTACAACTTTTGAACAGATTGATAAGGTACTTCAAAGTATTGAATTTGTTGGTGCAAATATTCTTGGTGCTATTGTAAACTCTGTAAGCTATGAAAATAGCAAAAAGGGTTATAGCTATTACAGATATAAATACAGATATTCTTACAGCTATTCAAATAATGATAGTCCATCTACAAAAGAGCTTAAAATCGAAAATAAAGATGAGAAAAAAGAAGATAAGTAATTGACTTTTTTAAAATAAGGTTGTATACTTGTAGTGTTGAATTAAATAGTTTATTGCAGGGGAACTTATTGTTGAGAGGATTTATTTCCGACCCTTTGAACCTGTCGGTTAATACCGTTGTAGGGAGCAAAGTTTAAGTGTAATTTAAAATGCTTTGGTTTCTGCCAAAGCATTTTTTTGAGGTGAATTTAATGAAAAAGGTGCTTACAATAGCAGGAAGCGATTGCAGTGGAGGTGCCGGAATACAGGCTGATTTAAAAACCATTACAGCCTATGGACTTTACGCAATGAGTGCAATTACTGCTCTAACAGCTCAAAATACTACAGGAGTTTACGGAGTTTTAAATTGTGATGGCGAATTCTTAGCTAATCAGCTTGATTGTATTTTTAAGGATATTTTTCCTGATGCAGTCAAAATCGGTATGGTTTCTTCTACAGAGCTTATAAATGTAATTAGTGATAAAATTATGGAATATAAGCCTAAAAATATAGTTCTTGATACTGTAATGGTTTCAACAAGTGGCAGTCCTTTACTTGAGGAAGATGCAAAATCTGCTCTTATTTCAAGGCTTATTCCTTTGGCAGATATTATAACTCCAAATATTCCCGAAACAGAAGTTTTGTTTGAAAGTAAAGTTAAAAATCTTGAGGATATGAGGCTTGCTGCAAATACTCTGGGAGAAAAATTTGGCTGTAGTGTTCTTGTAAAAGGCGGGCATTTAATAGAAACTGCCACTGATGTATTATATAATAAAAATGATAAGAAAGTATATGTATTTAAGGGAGAAAGAGTGGATAATCCAAATTCCCATGGTACAGGCTGTACTCTAAGTTCAGCTATTGCCTGTAACTTAGCTTTAGGCAATAACTTAAATTACAGTATAGAAAATGCAAAAAAATATTTAACCAAGGCTTTATCTTATGGTTTAGATTTAGGAAAGGGCAGTGGCCCTGTAAATCATTGTTTTAATATTAAAGGAGGATTTTAATTATGGCTTATGCAACACAGATGGATGCCGCAAAACAGGGTATCATTACAAAAGAAATGAAAATTGTAGCAGAAAAGGAATATAAAACACCGGAGGAAATAAGAGAGCTTGTTGCTTGTGGACAGGTGTGTATTCCATGTAATATTAACCATAAGTCTATTTCACCTGAAGGTATAGGTACAGGTTTAAAAACCAAGATTAATGTAAATCTTGGTATATCTGGTGACTGCAAAGACTATTCAATGGAAATGGAAAAGGTAAAAATGGCTATTAAGTTTGGTGCTGAGGCTATTATGGATTTAAGTAATTACGGCAAAACCAATACTTTCAGACAGGAACTTGTAGCTATGTCACCTGCAATGATTGGTACAGTGCCAATGTATGATGCTATTGGGTATCTTGAAAAGGATTTAATGAAAATTACAGCTCAGGAATTTTTAGAGGTTGTAGAGGCTCACGCAAGAGAGGGCGTAGACTTTATGACTATTCACGCAGGCATTAATAAAAGAGCTGTTGAAGGTTTTAAAAGAGATAAGAGAAAGATGAATATTGTATCTCGTGGCGGTTCACTTTTATTTGCTTGGATGGAGATGACAGGTAATGAAAATCCTTTCTTTGAATACTATGATGATGTACTTGAAATTTTAAGAAAATATGATGTTACTATTTCTCTTGGCGATGCTTTAAGACCTGGGTGTATTGATGATGCAACAGATGCAGGACAAATTGGTGAACTTATTGAACTTGGAAATTTAACTAAGAGAGCATGGGAAAAAGATGTTCAGGTAATGGTTGAAGGACCTGGACATATGGCAATGGACGAAATTGCTGCAAATATGAAATTACAAAAGAGATTATGTCACAACGCACCATTCTATGTTTTAGGACCTTTGGTTTCTGATATTTTCCCAGGATATGACCATATTACATCAGCAATAGGTGGTGCTATAGCTGCTGCAAGTGGTGCTGATTTCTTATGTTATGTTACTCCTGCTGAACACCTTAGACTTCCTGATGCAAATGATGTTAGAGAGGGCATTATGGCAAGTAAAATAGCTGCTCACGCTGCAGATATTGCAAAGAAGATACCTCATGCAAGGGATTTAGATAACCAAATGTCAGATGCAAGACATAAGCTTGATTGGGATAAGCAGTTTGAAATAGCTGTTGACGGTGAGAAGGCAAGAAGATATTTTGAAAGTGTACCTCCAAAGGACAGACATTCTTGTTCAATGTGTGGTAAAATGTGTGCCGTAAGAACAACAAATATGATTTTAGATGGTAAAAAAGTAGAGTTTTGTGAAGAAGAAGGCTCTTGTTAATTACATAGTTTTAAGGCTCTTGTCTGATTTTAAGACAGGAGCCTTTTTATATACAAATGAAAACCTATATTAATATTATTGTTGACAATCAAAGGAAATATTGTTATACTTTACTAAAATGGAGGTTAACAATATGCTCAATATTATAAATAAAGTTTTAAGTGGTCAATCTATTAACTATGATGAGGCTAAAGTTCTTATTAATTGTGATTTGGATTTGTTGTGTAAAGGTGCTAATGAAATTAGAAATAAATTTTGTGGAAATAAGATAAGTTTATGTTCCATAATTAGTGGAAAAAGTGGCAACTGTAGTGAAAATTGCAAATTTTGTGCTCAATCTGCCCATTACAACACTAATATAAATTCATACGAATTTATTGACATTGACACAATTTATAATGACTCTCTAAATCATTATAAAAAAGGTGTTCACAGATATTCTATAGTCACTTCCGGAAGAACTCTTAATGATGTTGATTTTGAAAAAGCTGTAAAATCCTACAAAAAAATACACAAAAATTGCCCTATAGATTTATGTGGTTCTCATGGTTTATTAAGTTATGAACAGCTTGAAAATCTTAAAGAAAATGGGGTTACAAGGTATCATTGTAATATAGAAACATCAAGGGAATATTTTAAAAATATATGTACTACTCATACCTTTGAT